>JABIUG010000124.1 GCA_018700655.1 Rhodospirillaceae bacterium
ACATCGGCATCTTCGGTGTTGCGCCAGAACTGCCAATAATCGAAGACCGAGCGCATTTCGGCATTGAGCCAGACCGCGCCATCGGCGGTTTTGCCCATCTTCACACCCGAAGCGGTGGTGATCAGCGGTGTCGTCAGGCCGAAAAGCTGGGCATCGGCGACGCGGCGGCCAAGCTCGACGCCGTTGACGATGTTGCCCCACTGGTCGGAGCCGCCCATCTGCAGGCAGCAGCCATAGCGCCGGTTGAGTTCGACGAAGTCGTAGCCCTGGAGGATCATGTAGTTGAATTCGAGGAACGAAAGCGGCTGCTCGCGGTCGAGGCGCAGCTTCACCGAATCCATCGAGAGCATGCGGTTGACGCTGAAATGGCGGCCGACATCGCGCAGGAACGGGATGTACATCAGCTCGGAAAGCCAGTCGTCGTTGTTGACCATGACCGCATCGCTCGGGCCATCGCCGAACGTGACGTAGTTCTCGAAGCTCTTGCGGATGCTGGCCATGTTGGCGCCGATCTGCTCGTCGGTCAGCAACTGGCGCTGTTCGTCCTTGCCCGAGGGGTCGCCGACCTTGGTCGTGCCGCCGCCCATCAGAACGATCGGCTTGTGCCCGGTTTGCTGCATACGCCGCAGCATCATGATCGAGACCATGTGCCCGACATGCAGGCTGGGCCCCGTGCAGTCATATCCGATATAGGCGACGATCGTCCCGTTGGCGGCTTTTTCGTCCAGGGCATCGAGATCGGTGCACTGGTGCATGAAGCCCCGGGCGACGATGTCGGCCAGGAACTGGGATCGTGGTTCGGACATGACGGTCACGCTGGTTTTCTGTTGTTGGCGAACCCCACTTTGGGGGCGCGTCATTTACCACACGGGCCCGGGCGTCACAACGCGAGGGGGTGCCCTCGCTGACATTCAGCGGTGCCGCGGCGTGCGACTGCGGCTACAATCTCGGCTGATCAATCGACGGGACCGATGATGGCGCAAATGCTCAGGGCGATCGGACTGATGAGCGGAACATCGCTCGATGGTGTCGATGCGGCATTGCTGGCGACCGACGGCGATACGGTCGAGCGAACGGGACACGCCCTCACATTGCCGTACGACGACACGACGCGCGACGCCCTGAGAGGCTGTTTCGGCGGTGCCGGTGACGTGCCGCTGGCAACACGCCTTTTGACCGAGAAACACGCCGAGGCTGTTTCCGCGCTGCTTTCCATGGCGGATGTTGCCGCCGGCGATGTCGATGTCATCGGGTTCCATGGCCAGACCATCGTGCACCGCCCGGCCGAGGGGCTGACCTGGCAGATTGGTGACGGCGCACGCCTGGCCGCAATGGCCGGCATCGATGTCGTCTGTGGCTTTCGCAGCCGCGACATGGCCGCAGGCGGGGAGGGGGCTCCTCTGGCGCCGCTCTATCATGCCGCGCTGGTGCGCGGGATTGATGAAAGCCCGATCGCGGTGCTCAACATCGGCGGGGTTGCCAATGTCACCTGGATCGATGGCTCCAGGATCATCGCCTTTGATACCGGCCCGGGAGGAGCGCTGCTTGATGACTGGGTTGCGCACCGCACCGGCGATCGGTTCGACCAGGATGGAGCGCTTGCCGCGACAGGGCGGGTGCACGACAAACGGGTCGAGGCGATCCTGCTGGACGAACCCTATTTCCGGCGTGATCCGCCCAAGTCGCTCGATCGTGATGCCTTCCGGGTCGATCTCTCGAACCTTTCAACCCCGGACGGTGCGGCAACGCTGGTTGCCCTGACCGCCGAGGCCGTGAGCCACGCACGCGGCCATATGCCCGCCGATCCCGCGTGCTGGATCGTGTGCGGTGGCGGCCGCCACAACGACGCTGTCATGGCGGCGTTGCGCGAACGGCTGGGGTCACCGGTGAAGCCGGCCGAAGAGGTCGGGTGGGACGGCGATAGCCTGGAGGCCGAGGCTTTCGCCTATCTCGCCGTGCGTTCCCTTCACGGTATGCCGCTCAGTCTGCCGACAACGACGGGCTGCCGCGAGGCGGTCACCGGTGGGGCATTGCACCGGGCCTAGTCGGCGATCCCATCGGAGATGTAATCGGTGACATGGCTTTGAAGCAGGGCCATATCGATTTCGAATAAGTGACCTGCGCCATCGATCATCTCGAGCCTGACGTCGCGCCCCTGAGCCTGAAGCTGTTCTGCAAGGCCCACGACCGAGTCGGCGGGCACGATGTCGTCGGCGCTGCCCTGGACGATCAGGCCGTCGCAGGGGCAGGGGTCGAAGAACGACCAGTCGTATTCCATCGCTCCAGGCGCGACCAGAACGAAGCCTTTTATGCCGGGGTGTTGCATCAGGGTTTTCGAGGCGATCCAGGCGCCGAACGAAAAGCCAGCCAGCCAGACAGGGCCGTGATCGGGATTGTTGGCCGTGATCCAGTCAAGTGCTGCCATGGCGTCGCCGGTTTCACCGTCGCCGCCGTCATGGACACCTTCGCTGCGACCGACACCACGGAAGTTGAAACGCAGGACGGTAAAGCCCAGTTCCGAAAAGCAGCGGAACAGGGTGTAGGTGACCTTGTTGTTCATCGCACCGCCATGGAGCGGATGGGGATGGAGCACCACCGCAACAGGTGCAGCGGCTGCCTTGCTTTCCTGGTAACGCGCCTCCAGCCGCCCGGCCGGGCCATCGATCAACACTTCCGGCATGAAAAGAGCCTCTTTTGGAGGTCTCTGTGTAGCCTGATTGTGAAACTTGCGGGAGAGGAAATACTTGATTCACGGAGTCAGGCTTTCTATGTCTAGAGCAGGTCGTGCGTTGTCTGTATCGACTTTGATCCAGACAACGTGCGTGAATCTGCTCTAGCTTGATTAATGCAGAGCGGATTCACGCGGTTTGGTGGAAGCACGAAGTGATTCAGCCCAACCGCGATCCGCTCTAGGCAGTCCGTTCTCGCGTGCACCGCCGCCCGTGTCTCGGGCATTGGGTCAATCTATCAAGGGCAGCAACATGTTCAGATCCATCGGAAACGAGATCAGTGCGGTGTTTGGCCGCGATCCCGCCGTACGTTCAAGGCTGGAAGTGGCACTGTGTTACCCCGGATTTCACGCCATTCTGTTCTACCGGGCCAGCAACTGGCTGTGGCGGCGCAACTGGAAGCTTCTGGGACGTTTTGTCTCTCATTTGGGCCGTTTTTTCAGCGGAATCGAGATTCATCCCGGCGCGACGATCGGCAAGGAGTTCTTTATCGACCATGGCATGGGCGTCGTGATCGGCGAGACCGCGGATGTCGGCAACCATGTCACGCTCTATCATGGCGTCACCCTGGGCGGCACGACCTGGAACAAGGGCAAGCGCCACCCCACCCTGGGCGACAATGTCGTGGTTGGCGCCGGTGCAAAGATTCTGGGGCCTGTCACGATAGGTGAGGGAGCGGCCGTGGGTTCGAACGCCGTCGTCGTGAAGGATGTTCCCCCCGGTGCCACCGTGGTCGGCATCCCCGCCCGTGTAGTCGGTCGCGCGCAGCCCAGCCATGACGACTCCCACTTTGCCGCCTATGGCGCCACCACACCCGATATGCCTGACCCCGTGAGCAAGGCGATCAACGGTCTGCTCGAACACATCGCCAAGCTCGACACGCGGCTTGCCGAACTGGAAAGCAGCGATCCCGAGGCGAGCGACAGCGCCGCGCCGGTCAACGACGACCATGCCGACCAGGCCGACAAACGCGCGGACTGCTGACCGGGAGTGGCACGATGAAGCTGGGATCGAAAGGGCGCTACGCGGTGATGGCCATGGTCGATCTCGGCGTTCACGGGGCTGACCGCACGGTCTCGCTTGCCGAGATCGCATTGCGCCAAGAAATCTCGCTCTCGTATCTTGAACAGTTGTTTGCCCGCCTGCGCCGCCAGGGTCTGGTCTCGAGCGTGCGTGGACCGGGCGGCGGCTACCGGCTGGCCCGCTCGGGTGGCGAAATCTCGATCCTGCAGATCGTCGAGGCGGTCGATGAGAGCATGCGTGTGACGCGGTGCAAGGATGATGCAGTCGAGGATGAGGGTTGCATGAAGGATCGCAGCCGCTGCCTGACCCATGACCTCTGGTCTGACCTGGGCAACCATATCCGCAGTTTCCTCGCTGACGTCACCCTGGAGGATGTTTGCGAGCGTCGTTTGTGTCCGGCCAGGGCGCAGCTTCTGGCTGCGGAATAGAACCGGGCCTTCGGTGAGCGTTTACCTCGACCACAACGCCACGTCGCCGGTGCGCCCTGTTGCCCGGGACGCTGCGATGGAGGCGATCGCGCGTGGCGGCAATCCGTCCTCGGTCCATCGCGACGGGCGTCGTGCGCGGGCCCTGCTGGATGATGCCCGTGAGGCAGTCGCAGGGCTGGTTGGAGCAAGGCCGCGCCAGATCGTGTTTACCTCGGGTGGTACGGAAGCAAACAATCTGGCGCTGCGTGGCTGTGGCCGCGCACGCTTACTGGTGTCAGCAGTTGAACACCCCTCCGTGCTTCAGGTCCGTGATGACGGTGTCACCATCCCCGTCGATGCCGATGGTTGCCTCGATCTGGTAGCACTGGAACGCCTGCTGGCAGAAACGGATGAGCCGGCCCTGGTTTCGGTCATGGCTGCCAACAACGAAACCGGCGTCATCCAGCCGATCGCGGAGGTGATCGAACTTGCTCACCGCCATGGTGCGCTGGTTCACAGCGACGCGGTTCAGGCTGCTGGCAAGATCACCGGCGCTTGGGCAGAGGCGGATCTGGTGACACTTTCAGCACATAAGTTCGGTGGATTGCAGGGTGCGGGCGCTCTGGTCGTCGGCAATGGCGGCGCGATCACGGCGCAGGCACGTGGTGGCGGCCAGGAGCTGGGCTACCGTGCCGGGACCGAAGCGTTGCCCGCCATCGCGGCCTTCGGCGCGGCGGCACGGGAAGTCGGCGGCGACGATGTCGAACAACTCGGGCTTTGGCGCGATACGCTCGAAGACAGCATGAAACTGGCTGTTCCGGGCGCAGAAGTGCTTGGCGGCAAGGCAGGGCGTCTGCCCAACACGCTTGCCCTTGCACATCCCGCAATCGATGCCGAGACCATGGTCATGAGCTTTGATCTGCAGGGTATTTCGATCAGTGCGGGCTCGGCCTGTTCTTCGGGGAAAATGGCGGCCTCGCATGTTGCGCAAGCGATGGGCAGGAGCGATCTTGCGCGCCGTGCCGTGCGTTTGAGCCTTGGCTGGTCGACGACCAGGGCCGATTGTGAGCGTGCCGCAGAAGTCTGGTCGATCGTACATGCCCGCCACGCCAACACTTCGCACGCTGCCTGATCGCGCCATGACAAGAGCCAACATCAAGACCCCGGTCTATCTCGACTATCACGCCTCGACCCCGGTCGATCCACGGGTAATGGACGCGATGCTGCCGTGGTTCACAGAAAAGTTCGGCAATCCACATTCGACCGGTCATGGCTTTGGCCGCGAGGCGGCGGAAGCCATCGAAATAGCGCGTGGGCAGGTGGCATCCCTGATTGGTGCCGATCCGCGCGAGATCATCTTTACCTCCGGCGCGACCGAATCGAACAACCTCGCGATCAAGGGGGCTGCCCGCTTCGAACGCAAACATCGCGATCGGCGCAACAAGATCGTCTCGCTGGTCAGCGAGCACAAATGTGTCATCGAAAGCGTCAAGGATATGGCTCAGGAGGGTTTCGAGACCGTGATGCTGCCGGTTCTTTCCAGCGGCAAGGTCGATCTGGCCGAGCTTGACCGGGCCGTCGACGACAACACGTTGCTGGTTTCCATCATGACCGCCAACAACGAAATCGGCGTCGTGCAGCCGGTTGAGGAAATCGGCGCGATGACGCGTGAGCGCGGCGTCCTGTTTCACAGTGACGGCGCCCAGGCGGTTGCCAAGATCCCGGTTGATGTCGAAAGGGCCAAACTCGATCTGCTCAGCATCTCGGGCCACAAGATCTACGGCCCCAAGGGCATCGGCGTGCTTTACGTGCGCCGCCGGCCGCGCACACGGGTTGAACCGCTGTTTTCGGGCGGAGGGCAGGAACGCACGATACGGTCGGGTACGTTGCCCACACCGCTGGTCATCGGGCTGGGTGAAGCCTGTGCCATGGCCCAGGAGTACCTTGCTGAAGAAGCAGGCACCATGCGGATCCTGCGGGACCGGTTGCTCAAAGGTGTCCACGAGCGGATTGCCGGTGTGGCATTGAACGGCGACGAAGAAGACCGTCTTCCGGGCAATATCAGTATGCGGTTTTCTGGTGTAGATGCGCTGCAAATGATTGAAATTGCACCCGATTTGGCCTTCTCGACCGGTTCTGCCTGTACCTCCGACGTGGTCGAGCCATCGCATGTCCTGCGTGCCATCGGGCTCAGCGATGAAGAGGCGGGATCATCGATCCGGATCGGGCTGGGCCGCTTTACCACGGCCGATGAAGTTGATTTTGCGGTCGACTATCTGGCCGAGGCGATTGGCCGATGCCGGGCCAACGGATCGGCCGCCTGAGGATGACTGACAACATATGGCGAGGTGCAGGTGGACGCGGGGTCCTGATTCTGCTTAAAAGCGCGCCCTGATCGGGAGCGTTCCATGCCAAAGGTTACCTTTATCGTGAGAGACGGAAGCCGTGTCGAAATCGACGCGCCGGACGGCCTCTCCCTGCTCGAAATTGCACGCCAGAACGACATCGATATCGAGGGGGCCTGCGAGGGTTCGCTGGCATGTTCGACCTGTCATGTGATCGTCGATGGCGATGACTTTGAACGGCTCGAAGAGCCGACCGAGGACGAGGAGGACATGCTTGATCTGGCCTTTGGCCTGACCCGCACCTCCAGGCTGGGTTGTCAGATCATCCTGAACGAGGAACTTGACGGCATCACCGTCACGCTGCCCCAGGAAACCCACAACATGTTGAACGACTAGAGCCCGGGCGATCGGTCGTGGCGACGGATCGCCATTCTTCATGGATGACGGGCCCGCTTGGTGGCCTGATCCTGCGCCCCTGGTTCGACCGGCTTGCCCTTGCCGCGATGGTGAAGGGTTACTTCCCGTTGTCACGTCTGTGGGCGGCGGCTGAAGCGGCAGGCGAAGATGCTGAGACCTTTTTTTCCGAAGTACCGATGGCGCCCCTGGCGGGTGCGGCCAAAGACCGGCTGCAAGACGCTCTGAAGGAAGCTGCGGCCCGGCGTTCCGATGCCGTCCGGGCCGAACAGGAATGGCGTGGTGTTTTGTTTGACGCTGGCGCAAGTGCCGACCCGGGAGCGACTGAAAAACACCGACGGCGCGCGATTGCCCACAGCATGCACAGCCGCGGCCTCTTTCGGCCATGGCGCAAGCAGGCATCGCCTGTGCGATTTTCGACAGTTCCACCTGCCGAGGCCCATGCCCGTTTCGGCCATCATCTGCAGGATCCCCCACAGGCGTTCCAGCCCGAATCAGCCGTAGTGGAAGTGTCACGACCGGTTGCAAGCAACGGCGTGATCGAACGCTGGCTTCGCTTTGACTGCCCCCATGATGGTGTCGGCGGAACGGCCTGGGCCCATGTCTTTGAGCCCGAGGGCGGTTTTGATCATACGATCGTCCTGTGCCACGGCGTCGGCATGGAGGCCGAGGTCTGGGGCGAGGGCTATCACATGGCCCCGCCCTTCGTGGCCCGTGGGTTGCGTGTGATCGAGCCCGAAGCGCCATGGCACAGCCGCAGGCGGCCGCTGGGTCACCATGGCGGTGAGCCATTCATGGCCAACGGCCTTGCGGGCGCGATCGAGATGTTTGGGTGCCATGTCCGCGAGATCGGCGCCCTGGTCGGCTGGGCACATGAAACATCCGACGGCAAGGTGGCGGTTGGCGGGATCAGCCTGGGCGCGCTCAATTCCCAGCTTGCGGTGGCCCATGCAGGCAGCTGGCCGGAGGTGATGCGGCCCGATGCCGCGTTGTTTGTCACGACGACCGACCGTCTCGACCATGTCGCGTGGGATAGTGGTTTTTCCAAGGGTTTCAAAGGTGCCGCCGAATTGTCCCAGGCAGGTTGGACGCGCGAGATCTCGCAGGACTGGTTGCCGTTGCTTGCACCGGTCGGCGAGCCGGGCATAGCGCCCGACCGGATCGTCATGGCGCTGGGCACGGCCGACAACATCACGCCTTATGCAAGCGGGGGTGCATTTGCCAAACGCTGGCGGATTCCGCCCGAGAATCTTCTGGAAACCTGGCAGGGCCATTTCAGCAAGGCGTTGGGGCTGGGACACAACCCGGCACCGATCGAGCGGTTATGCGCCATCCTGCGCTCTTGATTGCCTGCGATACGGCCCTAGAGCGGATCGCGGTCAGGCGGGACCACATGGTGGTTCCGCCTGACCGCGTGAATCCGCTCTATCTCACAAAGTGTAGAGCAACTTCACCCGGCCCGTTTGTATCGCAAAGCGATACAAACGGGCCGGGATTTGCTCTATGTTCCCCGCAATGAATACGCTCGGTTTTGATAAGGCCCCGGACGCCACCCGTGTCGTCGTCGCCATGTCAGGCGGGGTCGACAGCTCGGTCACGGCTGCACTTCTGAAAGAGCAGGGTTACGAGACGATCGGGATCACGCTGCAGCTCTACGATCACGGTCAGGCCGTTGGTCGGCCGGGAACCTGTTGTGCCGGTGCCGATATCCACGACGCCCGTCGCGTCGCCTCGGCGCTTGATATTCCCCATTATGTGCTCGATTACGAAAGCCGCTTTCGCGACGCGGTGATGGATGATTTCGCCGACAGTTATCTTGCCGGCGAGACGCCGATCCCCTGTGTGCGTTGCAACCAGACCGTCAAGTTCACCGATTTGATGCAGACCGCACGTGATCTCGGGGCCGATGCCCTTGCAACCGGTCACTATGTGCGCTGGATCGGCGGCGCCGATGGCCCTGAACTTCATCGTGGCGCCGAAACCGCGCGGGACCAGAGTTATTTTCTGTTTGCGACCACACCAGACCAGCTCGACCTGCTGCGATTCCCGCTCGGCGCGATGACCAAGGACGAGGTGAGGGACCATGCTCGCCGCCTCGATCTGGCAGTCTCGGACAAACCTGACAGCCAGGATATCTGTTTCGTGCCCCAGGGCCGATACGCCGATGTCGTGGCAAAGCTGCGGCCCGGTGCGATCGAGCCCGGCGAGATCGTCGATCTCGACGGCAAGGTGCTGGGTAGCCATGAGGGCGTCATCAATTTCACGGTTGGTCAGCGCAAGGGGATCGGGATTGCCGCGGCTGACCCGTTGTTCGTCGTGCGCCTGGAACCCGAGAGCCGGCGGGTCGTGATCGGCCCGCGCAGCGCGCTGATGAAGACGACGATGACCATCCGGGACGTGAACTGGCTGGGTGTCTCTTCGATGCCCCGGGAAGGTGTGCCCTGCGAGGTTAAACTGCGTTCGGCCCAGCCCCAGCATGGCGCCCATGTGACGCCGTTGCCCGATGGTCGTGCCAGGGTCGTGCTGGACGAAGCCGCCGAGGCCGTCGCACCCGGTCAGGCCTGCGTGATGTATGTTGGTGACCGGGTTCTGGGCGGCGGCTGGATCGAACGCGCCGATGCTGTTGCAGCCGCGGTTGCGGCCTGACGCGCAACCATCTTGACTTGCCCCGGCGCGGCTCCTATATGCGTCCAGCCTTTCAGAGGCGGAGTAGCTCAGTTGGTAGAGCAGGGGAATCATAATCCCTTTGTCGGGGGTTCAAGTCCCTCCTCCGCTACCAAATATGCCCGCCGGGTCATGGACCCGGCGGGCTTTTTGTTGGTCGACCGTGCCAGTTCCGACTTGGTTCCGGCCGCCAGGTCGGCGAGACCCTCGACGTGCCACGGCCGGCCTCCGGTGTGGTTCGCAGTGCTTGCGTTGCTTGCCGTTCGGTTAGGCGGCCAGCGTCGAAGGCGTTTTGAAGAACCTGTAGCTGCCCCACAAAGCGCCGGACAGGTTCCGAAGCAGTTCGATGACGCCCTTCGGGGTTCCCTCGTGGGGTCTCGCGTGAGCACTAGGACCCGCTTGCACCGTTGATGATCGCTGGCAGTGTCAGACCAACGACAATCAGGTTTCAGTTCTAAATCCAGTCGGCCCATGAAATCCCCGGAAACCGGTGAGCTTGTGCAGCCGTTTGGCGCGCCAAATATGACAGGAATTTCGGTCTGACAGTACCCGATTTGACTTTCGCTGGCGCCAGGGAACTGATGTGGGTTCAATCGCCATTCGTGGCCTTGGCGTCTGCATCCGACAGGATCGGTCCGCCGACAGCAGGGGGAGGCTCGCCGTGAGACGACATGCTTTGCAGGCCGGTCACTGGCGCTGGCCGATCGAGGTCGGAAACAGCCAGGGTGTCAGGGACGGCGAGATGGTTTTCGTCGGTGGCCAGGCCGATCTTTCACCGTCTGGCGAGGTGGGGCACGCGGGCGACCTTTGTGCCCAGACCACCGCTGCGCTCGATCACATGGCGGCGGTGCTCGTTGAGCTCGACGCGGATGTGAACGACGTCGTCAAGCTGGTCGTGTTCTATCGCGACCGGGGTGATGCCGATGAAGCCGGCCTTCTGGCTGCGATCCGGGCACGTTTCCCGGACGCGCTGCCGCCGGCGCTGGCTGCCGTTCCCTTGCCCTCGCTCGGGCTGCCGGGACTCGAAGTCGTGATCGAGGCAATTGCCATGCGCGGTACGTCCGGGGATCGCCTCTTGCGCACGGCCTCCAACCCGGAGGGTCACTGGGACTGGCCATTCAGCCACGGCCTGCGCTGTGGCGAGCTGGTCTTCGTCGGCACCCAGATGCCGCTCGACCGTACCGGCGGGATGTGCGACCCGGGTGACCCGGTCGCCCAGGCACAGATCAACATCGAGAACCTGGGCGGGGTCCTGGCGGGGTCGGTGCCGAACCCGACGACGTCTGCCGCATCAACACCTATTATCTCGGCCACGGCACGGCGAAGGACTGGGCCGAGGCCGGTCGCATCCGCGGCCATGCCTTCACCTGGCCCGGCCCGGTCGGGACCGGCGTGCCGGTGCCCGCGTTGTTCCCCGATGGCCTGACACAGCGCCAGGAGGCGTTTGCGATGATCGGTGCCGACGGTGTCCGCCTGGCGCGCACCGCGCTGCGCCCCGAGGGTCACTGGGACTGGCCGGTCCCGGTCAACTTCCAACAGATCGTGAGGGTCGGCCGGATGATCTTCATTGGCGGCCAGATCTCGGCTGCCGGCATCGCCGAGGTCGTCCATCCGGGTGATCTCTCCACCCAGATCCATGAGTGCCTGGGCAACATCGAGGCGACGCTCAAGGCGGTCGGAGCGGGAATGGCCGACATCGTCAAGCTCAACGTCTTCTACAAGGGTGGCGACGATCCCGACGAGCTCTACCGGACCCTCTCGATCTGCGACTCCTGGTTCGAGGGACCGGGGCCCGTGATCACGACCGTGCCGCTCGCCAAACTGGGCATCGAGGGCCTTGAAGTCGAGATCGA
>JABIUG010000125.1 GCA_018700655.1 Rhodospirillaceae bacterium
CCAGACCTTCGATCCAGCTCCATGCTTCGGGGATTGGCGGGGCCTTGACCCCGTCAACCCGCGGGTTGGTATGAAACGTCATCGTCGAGGCTCCCGGTTTTGGTGCGCGGAGTTTGGTCGCGGCGCTCACACGGCGTCAAGCCTATCTGTGCGGGCGATCACAGACTCATGCCCGTGACGTCAATAGTTTGGTAACCATCACGTGGATTTCCTACGAGTGCGATGTTCCCGGCGGGAACAGGGATATCCCCGATAACGGCAAACCGGCGGAGACGCCGGGACGCAAAGCCACCGGCCCCTGCAAGACGCAGGCGGCAGCGGAGCCACCGAAGGGAGCCTCGATATGTTCGCATCCAGGGCGCGCAGCAAACGCCCAAACTTTTCATCACGTAAATCACAAAAGGCAAAATCAGCCCGTTGGCGGTCGTTCCTGTCGGCCACCTCGATCATTCTGGTGGGCGCCTTGGGCAGAGCCTCACTGGCCCAATATGTCGCTGATCAGGGCCGCCTGAGCAACGGCGTCATACGCTTCATCGATCGGACGGCCTATGAAATCCCCAATCTCGACCCGGTCCTCACCGCTATCCTCGGCGGCCTCGCGGGCATGGTCCTGTTGGTCTATTTCATTCGCGATTACCACTAGATCAGATCGTGTTCCGGTGGCCCTGTCGTCAGTAGGCCACCGGCACCGGATCCAGATCACGCCACAGATACCAGGCAGCCACGGTTCGCCACGGTCGCCAGGTCTCACCCAGTTCCTGCAGGCGTTGTGGCGACCTCGCGCCGCCATAGAACCTCTCTACCGCGCGCTGCAAGCCGATATCGGCAAGCGGCAGCACGTCCATCCTGCCGAGCGCAAAGATCATCGCCATGTCGGCGGTCCACGGCCCAACACCCTAGAGCGCAAGCAGTTCGGCGCGCAACGCCCTGCCATCAGACACCGGCGCATCCGTGGCAATCTGGTGGGAACCACCAGAGCTATCGGCCAGGGCAGCGAGATAATCGGCCTTGCGCCGGGTCAGGCCACAGTCCAGCAACGCTTGTTTGCCGATAGCCAGGAACGCTTTTGCTGACGGCATCCCTGCCCTTTCCTTGACCCTGTTCCAGATATGCTCTGCAGCCATGACAGAGATTTGCTGGCCGACAATCGCACGGGCCAAAGTGCGGAAGAGATCGCCGTGGGGTTCAAGGCGCTCCCCCGGATACTGCGCGATGAGTCGCGCCATCACCCGGTCAGTGCGGCTCAAATCGGAGCAGGCTTCATCCCAGCGTTGTTCAAAAGTGTTATCCGGCACGCAATGGTCCCATCGATGCTGATCAGCTCACGGTAGTTCATGGGCTCTGTCCAAGGTGGTGATAGCCGTCCTATTGTCAGGTCATGAACACGCCCTGGCGTTTCCTTGTCTTGCTTGCAATTCTTGGCATCAATCTGATGCCAGGAACAGCCAGGGCCGACTATCTCACAGGTTGGCAGGCGATCGCAGACGGTGATTACGCGGCGGCGCGCACGGCTTGGCTGGAAAGCGCCTACGCCGGTGATATCGATCTGCAGTTCAACATCGGCCGGCTTCATGAGTCCGGGCTGTTGGGCCAGACCGATCCGGAGGCGGCATTGCGATGGTACCGGTCTGCCGCAGCCCGGGGCCTGCCGGCGGCACAGGATCGGCTCGCCGGATTGGCGTTGAATGGTCTGGGCATGGAGCCGGACCCCGAACTTGCCGCCGAACTTCTGATCAAGGCAGCAGAGGCAGGTTTCGCACCGGCACAGAACAATCTGGCGATTGCCTATGAACTTGGGCTCCATGTACCCGTGGACGCCGACCTTGCATCGCTCTGGTACCACCGTGCGGCAATGCAGGGGCTGCCGGAGGCGCAATACGGTCTTGCTCGCCTGCTCCTGATGGGCGCAAGCGGCGGCAACGATCCTGCTCAAGCCCTTGGATGGTACCGCGCGGCGGCCGAGGCCGGACTTGTCGAAGCTGAAAACAATCTGGCCCTGATGTACGAACAGGGCAGCGGCGTGACGAAGGACCTGGCCGCCGCCGTCGTCTGGTATCGCCGTGCTGCGGAAAAAGGTCTGGCGGTGGCACAGAACAATCTTGGAATCATGCTGCAATACGGGCGCGGCATTGAGGTCAACCCTGTCGCGGCGGCTATCTGGTTTCAGGCAGCCGCACTGGGTGGCGATCCCTTCGGCCAGATCAACCTCGCCAACGCTTATGCCAACGGTATCGGCATCGATCCTGACCTGACGCAAGCCTATGCGTGGATTCTCCTGGCGCGCGTCTCAGGCGACGAAGCCGCCCACGATACGGCAGCCGAATACGCCAGACGGCTGGCGCCACGCCTGGAGATCGAAGCGCGCCGTCTTGCAATCACGCGCGCACAGGCATTGCGCGACGAAATCGCCACAGAAACCATACGACGCGATGCTCGCCGGTTCTGGCTGTTGCCGGTCGAAGAGCTTGGATCGCCTGTCGCCGCGGCACAGCGATACCTGATCGTGTTGGGTTATCTCACCGGCATTGTCGATGGCATTGCCGGGCCGGCGACCAATGCTGCAGCACAGCGCTTCCGCCGCGATAACGACCTCGACACAGAGATCCGCATCGATACAATCCTCATCGCTGCCCTCGTCGAAGCGGCCGCTGCGCCCGTTTCAAAGCCATCCCAGACAGAAAACACCTACTGAAAACGTGTCGCCTCTATTCCTGCGCCAATCACGGAGTTACCGATGCCCGAAATCAACCTGCGTTATCTCAGTGGCCTCGACGTTGATGCCCTCGATCTGACCTGTGATGAGATCCTGGTTTCCATCGAGGCAAGCCTGGCAGCACAAGGCCGCAAGGAAACCGTCGTTGAACCGCGCATGCATCTGGTCGCCGACAAGGCCTTCAGGGGCCATTTCAACGTTTTGCGCGGCTATATCGCACCGCTCGAGGTCGCGGGCATCAAGGTCGTTAGCGACTACATCGACAACTGGGAGCGTGGGTTGCCTTCGGAGATGGGGCTTGTGAACCTGTTCGATGCCCAGACCGGAACGCCGCGCGCCGTGGTCGATGCCACAGCCATCACGGAAATGCGGACAGGCGCGGTTACAGCGATCGGGGCGAAGTATCTTGCACCCTCCAAGCCCAGGGTCCTGGGCCATATTGGTGCGCGCGGAACGGCTTACTGGAATGTGCGCCTGCTCGATCACCTGTTCGACTTTGAGGAGATCCGCGTGCATTCGCGCCGCCCGGAAAGCCGCAACGCCTTTGGTGAGCGTCTGTCGCAGGATCTGGGAAAACCTGTCGTCGTGACTGAAGACTGGCAAAGCTGCCTGGAGGGCGCCGATATTCTGGTCGAAGCCTCGCGTCTGGATGCGGCCCAGCCCCTGTTCAAAACCTCATGGATCAAACCCGGCGCACTGGTCGTGCCCTATGGCACGATCAGCACCGTGGAAGACGACATCACAGACATCATGACCAAGATCGTGGTCGACGACTGGGGCCAGTGTCTGATCGGCCCGTTTGGTTGCCTGCGCCGCCATATCGACGGCGGCAAGGTCACACAGGAGTCAATCCATGGCGAACTTGGCCAGATATGTGCCGGACTGCTGCCCGGCCGCGAAAACGACGATGAAACGATCCTGCTGTGGCATCGC
>JABIUG010000126.1 GCA_018700655.1 Rhodospirillaceae bacterium
CCCCCATCAAGTGGGGGCATGACGGCTGTCGATGTGGTTGGAGCGGGAGGCCCTAACAGGGCCGACGGCAAGCGACTGCGAGCTCGCCGCGCATGCGGCGTAAGCCAGGCGTGCGCAGCACACGCCGGCGACTGAGGCTAAACAAACAACAAAAGACGAAGCTGCCTCAGGCAGCTTCGTCTTTTGTCGCCATGTCGAAGTTGGGCGTGCGCGAGAAGATACGGTGGACCATGGGTTCGAAGGCTTCCAGCGGCATGGTTTCGCTGTAGTCGGGATCAAACGCCATCTGGTCGTACTTCGCACAGAAGTCGATACAGGCCTGGTAATGCGGGTGGCCCTTGTGTTTGTCGCGGGCAAGACGGTCCCCGCCCTTGAAATGGGCGTAATAATAGGTCTGGAAGAGGCCGTGATACTTCACGACCCAATGGGCCTTTTCGCTGACATAGGGCTTGAGAATGGCCGCGCCGACTTCGGCGTGGTTATAGGGCGAGATGTTGTCGGCAATGTCGTGCATCAGGGCCGCGACCACCATGTCTTCGTCCTGGCCGTCCTTGAACGCCAGCGTCGCGGTCTGGAGGGCGTGCTCGTAGCGTGTCACCTGAATGCCTTGCTCGGCGCTCTCGGTCGCCTTCAGCATCGTCAGCAGCTCGCCGGCCAGCCGGTGATGTGAACCTGCGATTGCCTCACCGATGATGCGGTAGTCATCGGCCGTGCCATCTTCCATATGCGCGAAACTGACTTTTTCCATGGGACGTTCCCTCGATCTGCATGATCTGGTCTCGGCGCATCATCGTGCTTCCCGCTTTCGGGAGCAAGCATGGGTTTCGCGCTGTTATCAATTCACCAGGCTGCCGGTTTGCGGTCCTTGAAAAACTGCCCGCTGGGGCCACCATCGGCCAGGGTCGCCAGATAAAACGCCGTGTCGGCGCCCTCCTCTACCGAGCGGGTCGCGGCATCGCTTCCCATCCGGGTTCGGACCCAGCCCGGACACATCGAATTCACCAGGACGCCGTCACCTGCCTCACGCGCCAGGCGCACGGTGAGCGCGTTGAGCGCGGCCTTGGTCACGGCATAAGCCGCCGGGCCTTCGAGGCCGGCATCGAACGAACCCCAGGTCGAGGAAACATTCACGACCCGGCCCCAGCCCCGTTCGGCCATCGCCGGCACAAAAGCACGCGCGGCGTTAAGCGGGCCCATGAGGTTGACGGCCAGTGCGCCTTTCATGGGATCGGGTCCGGCCAGCAACTCGCCTTCGGCGATCACGCCGGCGTTGTTGACCAGAACATCGACCTCGATCCCCTGCTTTTTGAGACCGGCCGCGCAGCGTTTGACCGAGGCCGCCTTGGAGACGTCGATCTCGACGGCGGTGACATTCATGCCGTCGCGGGCAAGCTCCGCAGCGGCGGCTTCACCAAGCGAGACATCGCGTGCGCCCAGCAGGACCTTGTAACCCTGGTGTCCAAGCTGGCGGCAGATCTCGAGGCCGATGCCCCGGTTGCCGCCGGTGACAAGTGCGGTACGGCTCATGGTGTTTCTCCATCTGGAATCATGACGGTGGCGTCGATCTCGAACAGCATGCGCGGATCGGCAAGGTCGGCGACCGGGATCAACGTGCTGGAAGGTTTGGTGTCGCCGAACAGGGCGTCGAGTTCACGTTGCAGCGGCGCGTGGCGGGCCTCTTCATAGCCGACAACCAGCACCGTGATTCGCAGCGTGTCGCAGGGCCTGGCCCCTGCTGCGTTCATGCAGATGCCCAGGTGCTCGAAGGCACGCGCCATCTGTTTTTCCATCTCGGGCGATATCGTGCGGTCGGGATAAAACCCGCTCTGGCCGGCAATAAATGCGAGGCGCGCACCGGCAGGCGCGAGCGCGACATGTTCGAACATGGGATGACGTGACCCCAGTTCCTCTGGATGGATACGAACGACGCCCGTCATGGCGATCTGCCTTCTCGATACAGTCTATTTATACAGTAAAAACTTATCTTATTGCCATGAAGATTTCGATTCAGCTCCCGCAACCACCGGCCTGTCCTGGGCCAGGACATGCAGCACGTGATACAGGATCGAGGCGCCAGCCAGCGAAGTTGTCTCGCCGACATCATGCTCAGGCGCGACCTCGACCAGATCCATGCCGATGAGATTGATGCCCTTGAGCTGCATCAGGATATCAAGCGCCTGCATGGTCGTGGGTCCGCCGACCACCGGTGTGCCGGTGCCCGGCGCATAGGCGGGATCGAGAAAGTCGATGTCGAAGGTGAGGTAGGCCTTGTTGTCGCCGACGACCTCGTGGATGCGTTGGCCGATCGCTTCAGCGCTCATGCGCTGGGCATCCCAGCCGCCGATCTTGGTGAAACCGTCATCCCAGCTGGTATGGATGCGAATACCCATGTGGATCGAACGTTCGGCATCGATCAGGCCCTCCTGCATGGCATGCCAGAACATCGTGCCGTGGTTGAGATCGTCGCTTTTCGAAGTGTCGGTATGAGCATCGAAATGGATCAGCGAGAGTTTGCCGCCATGATGTTTGGCCGCAGCGCGCAGCAGCGGCAGGGTAACAAAATGGTCGCCGCCCATGGTCATCGGGAAACAGCCGGCTTCGAAGAAACCCAGCGTGTTGGCCGTGACCGCATCGACCATGCGGTCGGTGTAGCCGATGCTGAAATCGTGATCGCCCCAATCGGTCACCGCCAGGCGCTGGAACGGGTCAAAGTCGTAAGGCCATTGCGGACCCCAGGCGAGGTGGCTGGAAGCCAGGCGAATCGCGCGCGGGCCAAAGCGCGTGCCCGCCCGGTTCGATGTGCCGACGTCATAGGGAATGCCCGAGACAACGACATCAACCCCCTCAAGGGATTTCGTGTAGCGCCGCCGCATGAAACTCAGTGCGCCCGAATAGGTGTTGTCGTCGGATGTGCCGTAAAGCGAATCCGAGTTGAAGGCGAAATCGCCACCCGGTTTGCTCATGTCCCTCTCCCCATGGTCGATGCCATACGTTAGCGTGATAGCGCCTATCAGCAAGCACTGCCACGGACACCCGCCATGCCGAACGTCGAACCGGAACTTCTCGAAACCTTCTGCGGCGATATTCTTGCCGGGGCAGGGATGGAAACGCCAACGGAGCGGATTGTGGCCCATCATCTGGTCGAAGCCGAGATGAAAGGCGTTGTCTCTCACGGGGTCAACCGGGTCGCCTATTATCTCGACCTGTTCGAGAACGGCGGCGCAAGGCCGGTGGGCGCGATCACGGCCACCCGGCGCACCTCCACGGTTGTGCATGTCGATGGCGGAGGCGGGCTTGGCATCCCCGCCATGGAGCATGCGGTTGATGAGCTGCTCGACATGGGCAGGGACCAGGCCATCGTTTGTGCCGGGATTACCGATGTCGCCCATACCTGCCGCATGGGCGCCTATAGCGAACGTCTGGCGCGCGCCGGCAAGTTCGCTGTTGGCTTTGGGGGTGGCGGTTCGGAACGTTTTCCGCTGGTCGCCGCCCATGGCGGGCGCGGCGGAACTCTGTCGACCAACCCCTGGGCGCTGGCCATGGAGGCAGGCGATGCAGGTATGGTCTCGGCCGATTTTGCCACCTGTGTCGTAGCCAATGGCAAAGTGAGCGTGCGCCGCCGCACCGGCGAGCCGGTGCCCGAGGGCTGGCTGATCGACAGCCAGGGCAATCCCACGACCAGCATCGATGCCTATGACGACGGCGGTGCGCTCCTGCCTGCGGGTGCCTACAAGGGTTCTGCCCTTGCGACCATTGCCGAACTTGTCGGCGGTGCCATGCTGGGCGATCCCTTCGAATTTAACTGGCTGCTGATCGCGCTGGATGTTGATGCCTTCGGCATGGGGGCCGGCTATGCCGAGGCCGCGGCGCGCGAAGTCGCTCGAATTCGTGCGACACCGCCTGCTCCAGGTTTCGACAAGGTCCGCGTTGCGGGTGACCCCGAGGCCGAAAAGGAGGCACTTGCCCGGGCCCAGGGCATCACGCTGCATGACGGAGTCTGGCAGGGTTTGATCGGTGCCGCGGCAAAGGCCGGTGTCGCTGTTCCAGAGAACCTTGCGGCATGACGCTGTTTGCCACCATGCCGGCGCGATGAGAGCGTGGACGGTGGCGCCCAGGTCTTGCGGGGCAGGGCCGCGCCGGTGACGGTGTAGAATTGCTGCCCAACAACATCCCGGCAGCTAACTGAGCGCCTGCGCCAGACGTTGGGTAGCCGCTTCCGACTCGTTTTCATCGACGGCTGCATACCCCAGCACCAGCCCCGGTTTCACCACCACATTGGTCGTATAGGTCGATAGCGCCACGGCAGAAACACCCGCCTTGCTCGCCAGGCGCGCCGCTTCGGCATCACCCATGCGTTCTGCCAGCGCAGGTTCCAGCATGGCCAGGAGATGCATGCCGGCATCATCGGGCGCCAGGCGCAGCAGGCCACCGAGATGACGCTCGGCAGCGGCAAGCAAGTACTCCTGGCGGGCGCCGTAGAGCCGGCGCATACGACGGATGTGGCTGGCGAAATGGCCTTCGTCCATAAATCGCGCCAGCGCCGGCTGGGCAGCCAGCGAAGCGTGGTCGTCAAGTGCGGCACGAACCCGCAGGAAGATCTCGACCAGATGGTCTGGCACGACCAGGTAACCCAACCGAAGCGACGGGAACATGACCTTGGAGAAACTCCCGGCATAGATCACCCTGCCCGAACGATCGAGCCCCTGGAGCGAAGCCAGCGGACGGCCGCGGTAACGGAACTCGCTGTCGTAATCGTCTTCCAGAATCCAGCCATCAGCACGTTGCGCCCAGTCGATCAACGCGTGCCGGCGGGTCAGACTCATCACGGTCCCGAGCGGATAATGGTGCGATGGCGCGATGCAGGCCAGACGTGCATCGGGCGCCAGGGCTTCGCCCTGAACGGGGCATAGCCCCTCGTCATCGACCGGAACCTGGACCGTCGAGACGCCGGCACCTGCAAGCGCGCCGGTCACACCGGGATAGCCGGGATCTTCGACCCAGGCACGGTCGCCCGGATCAAGCAGAGCCTGGCAGGTCAGCGCAATCGCCTGCTGTACCCCGGACGTGATGATGACTTGTTCAGGCGTGCAGACCACGGCGCGGGCAACAGCGAGGTAACGCGCGATTGCCTCGCGCAGGGGCTGGTAACCACCCGGCACGCCCAGTGCCATGGTGTCGCCGCCAGGCGCCCGCCAGGTCTGGCCCAGCAGACGCGACCACAGCGCAAACGGAAACTGATCGACTGCCGAGACACCCACCGCAAAGGCCCGATGGTGGCGCGATCGCGGTGGCGCCAGGGCGGCAAGACTCCGACCGCGTGCGGACGGGCCCGGCCGGTCGGTCAGGCTCTGCTGTTCGCGCCGCTCTGGCGAGAACAGGGCACCGGTGGTGACATAGGTGCCCGAGCCGACCTTGCCGTCGAGGAACCCTTCGGCAAAAAGCTGGTCAAACGCCGCAACCACCGTGTTGCGCGACACACCAAGTTCCCCCGCCAGCGTTCTGGTTGCGGGAAGGCGTACCCCCTGAGCGAGGCGACCGCTCAGAATGAGATCACGGACCTGCTCATAGAGCTGCGTCGAGAG
>JABIUG010000127.1 GCA_018700655.1 Rhodospirillaceae bacterium
AGAAAGCCGGAAACCGGCATGTCGATGATCCGTGCGCGCACCGGCGGCAATGGCCAACCTTTCAACCTTGGCGAAGTGACCGTGACGCGCTGCGCGCTGAAAATCGCTGACGGCACGATGGGCGTTGCCTATATCAAGGGCCGCGCTCACCGCCATGCCGAACTGGCGGCCCTGTTCGACGCACTGCTACAGGACGAGACACGCCATGACGAGATCGAGGGCCGGGTGATCGCCCCGCTCGAACGCAACGGCCAGGAACGCAAGGCCACGATGCAACGCAAGGCGGCGGCAACCAGGGTCGATTTCTTCACCATGGCGACCGGTAGGAAAGCCAAATGAATACTCTGCTGCAACAGGCCCCTGCTCCGGGCTTTGCCGACCTGGTGTTCGATGCCCAACACAGCTTTCGCGCCGTTCTCGATGCTCTTGCCCGGCCCGGTACCGTGCACCACGCCGGTCAGGAGCTCACCGCACCCGCGCCGCTGTCACCGTCGGCCACCGCGCTTGCCCTGACCTTGTTCGACCACGACACCACGGTCTGGCTCGATCCTTCAGCCCGCAGCGATGCCACAGCAGCGTTCCTGAAATTCCATTGCGGCTGCCCGCTGACCGACAGCATCGCCGAGGCCGGCTTCGGGTTGATCGCCGATCCGGCATCCATGCCGCCACTCGCTAGTTTCGCGCAGGGCGAAGACCGTTATCCCGACAGTTCCGCGACCCTGATCCTTGAGCTCCCCTCATTCGAGAGCGGAGAGCCCGTGACGCTGCGGGGGCCGGGCATCGAAACCTGTTCGGTGATTACGCCGCAGGGCCTGCCCGACAACTTCTGGATCTGGATGGCGCTCAACCAGGCCCAGTTTCCCCTGGGCGTCGACATCATCCTGACTTGCGGCACGGCCATGATCGGTTTGCCGCGCAGCGTAGAGGCGGAGGTCTAGACCATGTATGTCGCAGTGAAAGGCGGTGAAGCCGCCATCAGCAATGCCCATGCACAACTCGCCGACGAACGGCGCGGCGACCGTGATGTTCCAGAACTGGGCGTCGAGCAGATCTCCGGGCAGCTCGGTCTGGCGGTCGACCGGGTGATGACCGAAGGTTCGCTCTATGACCGCGAACTCGCGGCGTTGGCAATCAAACAGGCACAAGGCGACATGATCGAGGCGATCTTCCTGCTGCGCGCCTACCGCACCACCCTTCCCCGCTTCGGCGCAACCGAACCGATCGATACCGCGGGCATGACCCTGGTCCGGCGCATCTCGGCCACGTTCAAAGACCTGCCCGGCGGCCAGGTTCTGGGTGCGACCTATGACTACACCCACCGCCTGCTCGATTTCGATCTGCTTGAACCTGATGGAGATCAGCCCCAGGCGCCTGAAACGGGACCGCTGGACCAGGCTCCGGCACCCAGGGTCGTCGATCTGCTGAACCATGAAGGTTTGATGGAAACCCTTGGCGAACCTGAAGAAGGCTTCGAACCTTCCGACATCACACGCCAACCGCTCCGTTTTCCGGCCGACCGGAGCGCCCGTTTGCAGAACCTCGCGCGCGGCGATGAAGGGTTTCTGCTCGCGCTGGGCTACTCGACCCAACGCGGGTTCGGCGGCACCCATCCCTTTGCCGGCGAAATCCGCCGTGGCGAGGTCGCGATCGAGATCGTTCCTGAAGAACTGGGTTTTGCGATCGAGATCGGCGACCTCGACCTGACCGAATGCGAAATGATCAACCAGTTCCAGGGCGACGAGGAACATCCCCCGCAATTCACCCGCGGTTACGGCCTCGCGTTCGGCGGTTCGGAGCGCAAGGCGATGGCGATGGCCCTGGTTGACCGGTCATTGCGCAGCGAAGAATTGGGTGAGGAAGCCAACCATCCCGCCCAGAATCAGGAGTTCGTGCTCTACCATTCCGACAACGTCGAGGCTTCGGGCTTCGTCCAGCATCTCAAGCTGCCCCATTACGTCGACTTCCAGGCGGAGCTTGATCTGATCCGGCGGCTGCGGGGCGAACGCGATGATGATCAGGCCGAGGCAGCCGAATGAACGACACCGTCGAAAGCTCTGGGAAACGCCCCGGCGATCCCGCTTACAACTTCGGTTATCTCGACGAACAGACCAAACGCATGATCCGGCGCGGTCTGCTCAAAGCTGTCGCGATCCCCGGCTACCAGGTCCCGTTCGGCAGCCGCGAGATGCCGCTTCCTTGCGGTTGGGGCACCGGCGGCATTCAGGTGACGGCAGCGATCATCGGACCGCAGGATCGCCTGAAGGTCATCGATCAGGGCGCCGACGACACGACCAATGCGGTCAGCATCCGGCGTTTCTTTGCCCGTGTCACCGAAGTCGAGACAACCGAGGAAACCAGCGCTGCGACCATCATCCAGACCCGCCACCGGATTCCTGAAGCCGATCTGCGCGACGATCAGGTCATCGTTTATCAGGTGCCGGTTCCGGAGCCCTTGCGCCAGCTCGAGCCGCGCGAGGCCGAGTGCCGCAAGATCCACGCATGGTCGGAATACGGCATCATGCATGTCGGGCTCTATGAAGATGTCGCGCGCTGGGGCGAGATTGCACGCACCTATGACTACCCTGTCATGGTCAATACCCGTTACCTCGCCGCCCCTTCGCCGATCCCGAAGTTCGATAACCCGAAGATGACCGGCATGGCCGCACTCCAGCTCTTTGGCGCCGGGCGCGAGAAACGGCTCTATGCCATCCCGCCCTATACAGAGGTCACCAGCCTGGACTTCGAGGATCACCCCTTCACCGTGCAGCGATGGGGAGAATCCTGCGGGTTGTGCGGTGCCGGTGACAGCTTCCTCGATGAAGTGATTCTGGATGATCAGGGTGAACGGTTATTCGTGTGTTCCGACAGCGATCACTGCCGCAAGCGCCGCGAAGAAGGCCACCGGGGGGCGCTGGCCGGCCATGAAGAGATCCGTGCCCTGGAACAGGCGGACCCGGCATGACCGAGGGCCCGCTCCTCAGGGTTGATGGGCTCGGCCATCGCTTTGGCCGGGTCGTGGCCTGCGACGACATCGCCTTCGAGCTCTTTCCAGGCGAGGTGCTGGGTGTCGTCGGTGAGTCCGGCTCGGGCAAGACCACCCTGCTGAATTGTCTGGCCGGCAGGCTGCAGCCGACCACCGGGCAGGTTCTCTATGATATGCGCGCCACCGGCCTGTCGGATGTCTATGGCCTTAGCGAACCGGAACGACGCCTGCTGATGCGGACCGATTGGGGTTTTGTCACCCAGAACCCGCGCGATGCCCTGCGCATGGACATCAGCGCCGGCGGCAATGTCGGTGAACGCTTGATGGTCAACGGCGCACGAAATTATGGCGCGATCCGCAATGGTGCAACCGACTGGCTCGAACGTGTCGAGCTCGACACCAGCCGCATCGATGATCGCCCCGCGACATTCTCGGGCGG
>JABIUG010000013.1 GCA_018700655.1 Rhodospirillaceae bacterium
CCAGCGAGATATCGTCAACTGCAACGACACCGCCGCGGAACGTCTTGGTGATATTGCTCAATTCAAGGATGTTGGCCATCGCCCCACACTCATTCGACTGGAGCGAGATCATATCAGGTCGAGGCGACCTGATAGGTAAATCTTGCTCTTCTTAAAAGGTTTAGAGACCGATTCACGGCTCAGGTCCGCTCGACCTGAGCCGATCGGGCTCTAACGGCAAATACAGAGGGACCGGTCCGGAAACGGACCGGTCCCCATGCCGGTAACTGACGCTTACTGCGCTGCCTTCACCGCGTTCCACGTGTTGATATAGGCATCAACACGAGCAGGTTCCTGCCACAGGACGAGCGAGTCGAGATAGCTGAAGTCATCCATGTGGAGCATCATCATCTCTTCGTCGGTCTTGCAGGTCGCGAGGGCCGAAGGGTTCGAACCGGAATAGCCCGTGATACCAACGACACCGCACTGACCATCAGCACTGACCGTGAAGTTGAGCCACTCATAGGCACAATCCAGGTTCGGGCTGCCTGCGACGATCTGCCAGGCATCGGCCCAGCCATCGGCGTTTTCGGTCGGGATGAACTCGATCATCTCGATGCCTTCATCGGCCAGCAGAGCCGACTGATAACCACCCCAGGTGTTGGAGATGATGACTTCGCCATTGGCATAAAGGTTCACCAACTCGCCCGCGGTCGACCAGTACTTGCGGATCGCCGGCTTCAACTCGATCAGCTTGTCACGCACTGCGGCGAGCTGCTCGTCGTTGAGGTCGTAGACGTCGATATCGTTGCCATAGAGCATGCGCGCGACGACGTAGATGTTGGTCTTGTCGTCCCACAGGCTGATCTTGCCGGCCATGTTCTCGTCGCCCCACATCTGGGCGATGCTGGTCGGTGCGGCATCGAAGGAATCAACGCGGTACATGAAGGGAATGGCACCCCAGGTGTAGGGCACGCCATAGACGCCACCTTCGTAGTTCACGCCGGAATGGCTGCTGAACTGCGGGAAGATGTCGCCCCAGCCTTCGATCCGGCTGGTGTCGATCGCTTCGACCAGGCCGGCCTTCATCAGGATCGTCGTGGTATCGACCGAAGGTGAAACCAGGTCATAGACACCGCCGCCGCCCGCGAGTTTGGCCGGGAATTCGTCGTTCGACCCGACATAGGTCGGCGTCACCTTGCAGCCTGACTGCTCTTCGAAGACCGCAACAAAGCTGGGGTCGGTGTAACCTTCCCAGGTCAGCATGTTGAGTTCACCGTCGGCATGCGCGGCACCGGCGAAGCCGGCCACCGCAAGCGCGGCAACGGCCACCGCCGATCCGAGTTTATCTTTCATCGTCATCATGGCTTGAAGTCTCCTCTTTTAACCTGTTGTTTCCACCGTAGTGTCAGTGGGAGTTCGAACTCCCTTAACGGCATTCAGAATGTTTGTTGTAACGCCGTTATGGAAGCGATGAAACGCTGCATTTCCTCGGGCCCAGTTCCCGCCGGTGCAACGCAAACCGGTAACCTGCTATTTCCTGCGACCGTCATACCCGTCATCGCCATCAGGCCGCAGTCATGTAGTCGTCGATCCAGGGGGTCCGATACCCGTCCTTGGTCCACAGGATCGGGAAATAGGCCTCGTCCATCAACGGATTGCCGTCACGATGCATGTAGCGGCCATAAATCGGGCCCACCCCGATCGCGATGTGTTCAGGCACAAACTTCGTTTCAGATGAAATGCAATGGACCACGAGCGAGCGTCTCGGGTTGCCGGACTCATTGGGGCCCGAACCATGCCATACGCGGCCATGATGGAACGAACCCGATCCCTTCTTCACAACAATCGGGACGACCTGAGGCTCTTCGACGCCCTCAACCTTGGCCGCCTGGCGCATGTACTTTTGATAGTCTTCAGGGCCATGGAACTCGCCCTCGGGCTTGGCGGTGGCCCACTTGTGAGAGCCCTTCACGACCTGCATCGTGCCGCCTTCTGCGGCGGTGTCGTCCAGTGCGATCCAGCATGAAACCATTTCCTGGGGGTTCATCCAGGGAAGATAGGCGGCATCCTGATGCATGCCGAGAGCGCGCGTGCCGGCCGGTTTCCACAACACATTATCGACAAAGACCCGGGCGCCGGGCCATCCGCCAAGCGTTGCGCAAGCCCGGCCGATATCCGAACGCAGAACCGTGCGGGCAACATCGAAATCACCCTTCCAGCCACAGCATATCTGGCGTGTGAGCGACGGATCGCTCTTGCCTTCCTGCCAGTTCACTTCGTCGGGCAGCACGCCGGTCGCAAATTCACCGCGAAACATGCGCTCATAACTCTGGCGCACCGTCTCGATGGTGGCGTCATCGACCATGTCCTGTGCGAACACGTAGCCATCGTTTTGGAAGCTGTCGACTTGACCCTGTGTCAGTTCAAACATCGCAATCTCCTCACCTTATGGCAGACAATCCAGGTACTGCTTGATATCCCAATCACTGACTTCAGCATTGAAGCGGTCCCACTCGTCGCGCTTGTACTGATCATAAATCTCGTAGAGCCGCCCGGGCATACCTGATTTCACGACCTCGTCGGCCGCCAGTTCGTCCAGCGCATCACCGAAATACTTCGGCAGGCGCTTGACCTGTTTTCCCGCCTCCATCGCATCATAGATATTGCGCTGTTCCGGCTCGCCGGCATCAACATTACGCTTGATGCCGTCGTCCATCGCCTTCAACAGCGTCGAAGCCATCAGATAGGGGTTCACCATGGCATCGACCGCGCGGTATTCGAAACGGCCCGGCGCAGAGACACGCAGTGAGGTTGTCCGGTTCTGGTAGCCCCAGTCGGCATAGACCGGTGCCCACATGCCCAGATCAAGCATCCGACGGAACGAATTGGGCGTCGAGGAGCCGATCGCAGTCAATGCGGGCAAATGCTCCATGACACCGGCGATTGCGTTCAGGCCGATCGGCCCGGGCATCCAGTCATTGGGGTCGCTGATGAAGAGATTGTCACCGCCCTTGCTGTATTCGAAGACGGCGTCGACACCCGCCCTGGGGCCTGGCGAAAAGTCGACCACCTCATCCTTGCCGCCGCGCCACAGCGACATGTTGTGGTGACAGCCATTGGCCGGCATGCCCATGAACGTTTTGGCCATGAAATTGGCGATCAAACCCTCTTCGCGCGCCACCTGGGCACAGATCTGTCGATAGGTCGTCAGCCGGTCACAGGTCCGCAATGCATGGTCATAGGTGAAGTTCAGTTCAAGCTGGCCAGGTGCATCTTCGTGGTCGCCCTGGATCATGTCCAGACCCATCGCCTGGCCGTAATCGACGACCTTCATGTAGACGTGCGAAAGCGCCTCGAACTGGTCGATATGATAGGCATAGGGCTTGGTCGGTCCGCCATCGGGCATGCCGTCCGGGCCGCGATTGAGCCAGTTCATTTCGGGCTCGCAGCCATGGCGCATATGCAGACCGTCATGGTCGTCCATGAACTGCTGGTGCACGCGGCGCAGGTTGCCGCGGCAATCCTCTTCCATGAAGCCGCCGGGGTTTTCGGGCTCCTCGCGACCATAAAAAACCGTGCAGAAAACCCGCGCGGCGCGTTTGTTCCAGGGGAGCTGGCAAAAGGTGTCGGGATCGGGAATGCCGACCAGCTCATGGGCATTGGAATCAAAGCCCAGCAGGTTTCCCGCGCGATCGGGGAAAACATTGGCCAGACCGCCATACCAGGTCTGGATGCCCTTCATCGCCATGGTTTCCCAGTGCGGCGCCGGCACGGCCTTGCCCATGATCCGGCCGGTAATCGAGATATACTGGTAGTAGATAAAATCGATTCCGAGCTCGTCAATCTTCGCCCGGACCTGTTTGATCAGGTCATCGCGCCCCGGCGCATGGCAGTAGACATCAACGTCTTTCTCCACGTGAACTCCCCTTGAGCCGTTCAGACGGCTTCGATGTAGCGCGCCCTTTCGAAGGCGCTGACATGTTTGCGTACCACCGCTTCTTCATGGCGGCGGGTGGCAACAAAATGGTCGATGAAGGTATCCCCGAACATCGCGCGTGCCAGCTTGCATGCATCCAGCCGATCGGCCGCTTCAAGCAGGTCATGGGGCAGGCCCGGAACGCCTTCGGGCGTCTCGTCGGGACCACCACGGATGATCGGTGCGGGCAACGCGGGCTTGTTCTCGATACCGTGGAGCGCCGCGCCAAGCGTCAGTGCGATCGCGAGATAGGGATTGGTGTCAGAGGCCGGCAGGCGAAACTCCATGCGTGCCTGCTTGGCCGGTGCCGGAACAGCGCGGACCGCCGCAGCATAGTTCTGCACAGCCCAGGTTGCGGTCTTGGGCGCCCAGTTGCCGGGCGTCAATCGGCGATAGGCGTTCACCGTATGGGCACACAACGCCAGAGCTTCGGGCGCCAGCTCGACCAGGCCGGCCACGGCATGGCGCATCGTCTTGGACATGCCATCCTTGTCCCTGCCATCGTGGAACAGCGGCTTACCGCTTTTGGCATCGGCCAACGAAATGTGAACGTGTCCCGACAGGCCCGCGACATTGGCGGCCAGTTGCGCCATGAAGGTCGCGGTCAGGCCGCGGCGGCGTGAAAATGCCTTGGTGAAGGTTTTGAACAGAACGGCATCATCGGCCGCACGCAGGGGATCGGTCGCGCGCAGGGTTGCCTCGAAACAGCCGGGACCAAGTTCAAGTCCCAACCCGAACAGCCCGACACCCGCATGCTGCAGCGTGGCATCAAGTTCAGCGACATATTCGCTGTAGATCGCCGCCGACTGGCTCGCCCAGCAGCGGTTGTCCGACGCATACATGTCAATGCCTTCGAAGCCGTTGGCGCGCAGACCTTCCGCGCCGTCGTCGAGGACATGAAACTCGAACTCAAGTGCAGCCTGGACCGAAAAACCCATCGCTTTGGCCCGCTCGATCTGGGTCTTCAGGAGCTCGCGTGGGCTGAGCATCGCCGAAGGCCCGGAATAATCGGCAAAGACAAAGGCGGCATCCGTCTCGAACGGGTAATCGCGCACGCTGGCCCAGTCGAGGGCCGTGGCCTCACCGACAAACGGCGGTTCACCGATCACATTCTCGCCGGTATCCCATTTGTGGATCACATTGACGAAGGTGCCGCCGGGACCAAAGGCGGTTTCGACATCATCAAGCGCCAGACGCCGTTCGCGCAGGCTGCCGTCAAGATCGGGAATGGCGACATGGACGGTGCGCACACCACGTTTGCGAAGACGTTCGACCGCCCCGCGTTTCAGTGTCTTTCGCGCCGCTGATTTTGCCGCCATGCGCCCTGCCCCTGTGTTTTTCCGCCCCGATTCATTGCCGAGGCCCGATTGTTCGCCGTGGGATCATCATTAACACATGTGCCAACAGCAACAGGGAACAGCATATAGAGGTATTTCATGGAGTTAACATGGTATCGCTGAGAACTTCAGTGGTATCCCAACCCACCAACGCTGACTAATCGCATCGCTTGCCGCGAAATCTCGACACCAGGGAGCGCATTGCGACACGAGACCCGCCGTCTCTTCTCACCGGTACCGCGCTGTGTTGCGGACCATTGCCGGAAGGTAAGACCGGAACGCCACCCGGGCCCCGGGCCGAGCACGGCGGCGCGCAGATAGGCCATGATGGCGTCCTTGTCGCCGATCTTGCGTGATACATCGGCCGGGATCGGCGCAAATCGAGCTTGATGCAGCCAAAAAGGTGGAGAAATTCATCACAATTTCTCTTTTCGCAACGAACGAGAAACTTCTGGCAACGGCGGTTTCATTCCTCCCGAATTAGCTCGGCGGCACGTTCGGCGATCATCATGGTCGGCGCATTGGTGTTGGCCCCGACCAGACGCGGCATGATCGAGGCGTCGACCACACGAAGGCGCTCGACACCACGCACACACAGCTTGGGATCGACCACCGCATCGTCATCGATGCCCATCTTGCAGGTTCCAACCGGGTGATAATGCGTGGCGTAGAACCGCGCGATGTGCTGATCGATTTCCTCGTCACTCTGGCATTGCGGCCCCGGGTCGACTTCCTCGCCGCAATAGGGCTCAAGCGCATGGGCGGCATGAATCCGCCGGGCAATCCGGAAGGCCTCGCGATTGATCCGCCTGTCTTCGGGTTCACCCAGATAGTTGTGACGGATTACCGGCGCATCGTAGGGGGAAGATGAACGCAGCGTCACGCTGCCGCGCGCATGGGGCCGCAACTGCGCCCAGTGAATGTTGTAGCCGTCATAGCTGGCGTGATGGAGATCATCACTCACGGCCGGCTTGGCAACCGGGAACATCAACAGTTGCACATCCGGGCGCTCCAACGCCGGATCCGTTTTCACGAAGGCCTGGGCGTTCATGGGAAAGACCGCCAGCGGCCCGCTGCGGGTCAGCGCAAGCTGGAGCAGCGCACCGGCAAGGCGCAAGGGATTGCGCAACTGGTAATAGGTAATCGGCTGGGTGCAGCGGTGTTGCACCATCGAACCGAAGTGATCCTGCAGGTTGCCTCCGACGCCCGGCAGGGGGACCCGAACCTCGATCCCGTGTTCGCGCAGATCTTCGGGCTTGCCGATGCCCGAAAGCATCAGCAATTGCGGGGACTGATAGGCTCCGGCAGCAAGGATGACTTCCCGGCGCGCCGCGATGCGGTGCTGGAGCCCCGCAATCTCGACCAGGACGCCGACACAGGTGTTCTGTTCAAACAGCAGTTTCAGGACCCGTGCATCGGTCTGGACCGTGACGTTCGGGCGCCGTTTTGCCGGCTTCAGATAGGCATTGGCCGAAGAATGGCGCAGCGGGAACCAGTGGGTGTGGGTGTACTGCGAAAACCCGAACCCTTCCTGCTGGGCGCCGTTGTAATCCTCGATCACAGGGTAACCAAGCTCACGCCCAGCCTCGATAAAGGCGCTGTAGAGCGGGTTGTCGTAACGCCCCATCGCGGTGCGCAGCGGGCCGTCGGTGCCACGCAACGGGTCGGGCGGGCCGTTCCAGCGTTCGGACTTCTTGAAACAGGGCAGAACATCGTCAAACGACCAGCCGCGACAGCCCAATTGCGCCCATTCGTCATAATCGCGTTCATGGCCGCGGACATAGAGCTGGCCGTTGATCGAGGACGAACCACCCAGGACCTTACCGCGCGGCAGGCCGACCCGTGCGCCCTCCAGATGATCCTCGGGCTCGGATACGAACTTCCAGTCATAATGACCGCCGACCGTGAACACCTCGCCGATCGGCATCCGGATCATGGGGCTCCAGTCGGGCGAGCCGGCCTCGAGCACGAGCACACGACAAGAGGGGTCTTCGGACAACCGGTTGGCCAGAACACAGCCGGCCGAACCCGCGCCGACAACAATGACATCATAGTCGGCTGCCAGTGCCATGGTCTCAATCCCCCGTAAGACGTTGCTGCAGTGCCTTGATCAGCGCTGCGCTGGTTTTTGCATCATAGGACATTGCCGCTCCGACACCCCATACCGGTCCCGGCCAGGCGGGATCGCCCTCGTGGCGGGCAATGACATGAACATGAAGCTGGCGCACCGCATTGCCCAGCGCAGCAACGTTCATCTTGTAGGCCCCGACGACGGCCGACAAAGCAAGCGACACGGCATCGATCTCATCGGTCAGGCGATGACGATCCTGATGCGCCAGATCGGTCAATTCCACCAGTCCGTCCTGCCTTGGAACCAGAATCAGCCAGGCATAACGGGCATCGTTCATCAGCCGCATGGTACTGAGTTCAAGCTCGATCGCAGGCAGGGTGTCTGCTTCGAGTTTCGGATCGAGGGCAAAGGACACGCGCGTCTCCCGCTAGATCGGATCGCGAACAGGTTGCACCACTCGTGGTGCGACCATTTTGCGTGAATCCGATCTAGTTCATAGAGTGTAGAGCAGATTGACGCGTTAAGGCTGTATCGCAAGCGGTCCAGCCTTAACGCGATCTGCTCCAATCAAATGGCAAAGCCACCAAGTTTGGTTTCGAGGTATTCGTCAATTCCCTCATGGGAACCCTCACGTCCAAGGCCGCTGTCCTTCATGCCACCGAACGGAGCCGCAGCCGAGGTCGGGTTGATGTCGTTGATCCCGATGATGCCGAAATCAAGTGCCTCGAAGGCACGGAAGGCGCGGGCAATGTCACGGGTGTAGATATAGGCCGCCAGGCCGTAATCGGTGTCGTTGGCCATCGCGATCGCTTCACCCTCATCATCAAACGGGATGATCGGGGCAATCGGACCAAAGGTCTCCTCGCGATAGATCAGCATTTCCGGGGTCACGTCGGTCAGCACGGTCGGGGCGAAGAAAAAGCCCTTGTCGAGGCCTCCGCTGGTCAGGCGTTCGCCACCACAGGCAACGCCCGCCCCCTTGTCACGGGCATCGGCAACCTGGCGCACCATCTTCTGCATGGCCTCATCGTTGACCAGCGGGCCGATGCTGACGCCCTCTTCCAGCCCATTGCCGGCTTTCATGCGCCCCACGCGTTCGGTCAGGGTCGCGATGAAGGGCTCAAGATTGGAGCGGTGGACAAAGATCCGGTTGGGGCTGATGCAGGCCTGACCGGTATTGAGGAACTTCACGAGCTGCACCCCCTTGGCGGCATGAACGGGGTCGGCATCCTCGAACACCAGAAACGGGGCATGCCCGCCAAGCTCACAGGACACCCGCTTCATGTGCGATGCCGCCTTGCCTGCCAGCATCTTGCCGACGGCGGTCGAGCCTGTGAACGTCAACTTGCGTACCTTGGGATGGCTCACCAGAACCTCGCCCACCGGCGCGGGGTCGCTGCAGGTCACCAGGTTCACGACCCCCTTGGGCACGCCGGCAGCCTCAAACAGCTTCATCATTGCGATCGCAGTCAGCGGCGTCGCTTCAGCCGGCTTCAGGACTGCGGTGCAGCCTGCCGCCAGCGCAGGCGCCAGCTTGCGTGTGATCATCGAGACCGGATAGTTCCAGGGTATGATGGCGGCGACCACGCCAACCGGCTGGCGGATTGCCAGAAAACGCTGGTCGCGCCGGGCCGACGGGATCGTGCGGCCTTCGACACGTTTGGCTTCTTCGGCAAACCACGACAGAAAATCAGCGCCGTAGCCGACCTCCATAGTCGCCGCACGCAGGGGTTTGCCCTGCTCCAGCGTCATGGTCCGGGCCAGTTCATCGCGACGTTCCAGCATCAGGCGATGTGCCTTCATCAGGATCGCGGAACGTTCATAGGCTGTCGTGCCTGCCCAGGCCGGAAACGCCGCATGGGCGGCTTCCACTGCCCGTTCTGCGTCTTCGGCTCCGCCGTCGCCAACCTGCTCCAGGACAGCACCGTCAGCGGGGTTCAAGACATCAAACATCCGCTCGGCTGTCTGCCAGGCACCATCAATAAACATCAAGCTTCTCCGTTACGCACTGCGCTTCGAGCGCTGGTCTTGCCTTGCTCTAACATGGGGCCGGCAGTCCGTCAGCCCGCGGCTACATCCAGGACAAGCTGGGGAAGCTGCGAGACATCGCGCAGAGCCCGTTTGAGCGCGCGGCGCGTGGCGCCGTCCAGAATTTTGGGATCGACGAACGAACCCGGCGCTTTTCCCGCTGCGATATCGGCGAGTTGTTGCCCCAGGATGAGCTTCAGAAAGGGCAGTGTCAGACCAAATCGGCTTGAGGCTGACAGGTCTGGCTCGTAGCCTCTGGCGATGAGAAATCCGTTCCGTTATTTCAACAGTTCCCCCGAGATCATCCGCCTGACGGTGATGATGTACATCCGGTATCCGTTGTAACTGCGGCAGGTCGAGGACCTGCTGTTCGAACGGGGCATCGACATCTGCCACGAGACGGTGCGGTTCTGGTGGAACCGGTTTGGTCCAATCTTCGCAGCAGAGATCAGGAAGAAGCGATCGGCGAACATACGGACCTGGCCGCAATGGCGTTGGCATCTGGAC
>JABIUG010000128.1 GCA_018700655.1 Rhodospirillaceae bacterium
GTGGAGCGATGACGACATCGAGAAGTTCCTGGGTGGTAATTTCTTGCGCGCGTTTGGCGAGATCTGGGACGATTGATGGAGATCTTCGTCAATCCCGGAGAACTTCGGCAGGCTGCGAGGTCCGGCGCGTTCACGGGCCATACCGGCGGGCAGGCACCGGGGTTCGTGCAGGGCAATGTCGCGATTTTACCTGCCGCTCTGGCGGATGATTTCCGCGTGTTCTGCGAACGTAATCCCAAGCCATGCCCGTTGCTGGCCATGAGCAAAGCCGGTGATTGGTCGTTGCCTGAACTGGGCGATGGGATCGACATCAGGACCGATGTTCCGCGTTATCGGGTCTATCGGGATGGCGAGCAGACAGATACACGCGATGATCTCCAGACTGTTTGGCATGAGGACCTTGTCACCTTTGTCCTGGGTTGTTCGTTTTCGTTCGAGGAAGCGCTGGTCGAAGCGGGGCTGCATCTGCGCCATGTCGATGAAAACAGAACGGTCCCGATGTATCGGACAAACATCGCAACGCAGGAGTCGGGGGCCTTCGGGGGGGGCATGGTCGTTTCGATGCGTCCGTTCGCGCCTGAGGATGCCGAGCGCGCGCGGGAGATCACGGCGCGTTTTCCGCGCGTGCATGGAGCGCCGATCCACGTGGGCGAACCCGCAGCAATCGGCATCGACGACATCGCCAGACCCGACTTTGGCTCAGCCGTCACCATCCAACCTGATGAAGTTCCGGTCTTCTGGGCTTGTGGCGTGACCCCACAGGTTGCGATTGAACAGGCACGGCCCGCGCTCTGCATAACCCATGAACCCGGCGCGATGCTGGTCACGGATCTGAGGAATGAGGATTTCGCCTCAGGTGCATGAACACCGCGATGGCCTGACACGCGCAAAAGTCAGGCGATCGGGCGTGCCACGCGTCTTCCGTCCATGAGGTCGATCAGGTCCTGCAGCAAGGGGCCGGACCTGGGCCGCTCCAGGACACCCGCACGCACACGGCCGATGGCCGGGAACATGTCAACAATTGTCGATGTCGTTTCGATTCCATAGGCCGCCCAGAGCGCCAGATGGAGATCGGCAAGGCTGAACCGCTCGCCGAGGTGCCAGGGTCCGTGTTCGGTGAGCCATTGTTCGAGCACACCCAAACGCTCGATCAATCGTTCACGGGCATGCCGGCGCACAAGTGTGGTGTCACCCTCCGAGAGCGAATAACGCTCGGGATAGCCCAGTCGTTTGATGCAGGGTTGGACGTCGTTGGTGAAGTACCAGAATTTGGACAGAAAGATTCCGCGCAGGGGATCGCCAGGCAGAGGTGCCATGTCCTCAAGCCCGTGGTGGTCGGCGAGATAGAGCATGATGGCTGCGGCCTCATGCAGGGCATGTCCTTGGGGTGTGATCAGCGCCGGAGTGAAGCCTGCGGGGTTGAGTGTTTGAAACGCCTCGGCCCGGTGTTCCCCGGCATCCATGTCGATCGTGCGCAGTTCGTAGTCGAGACCGGCTTCTTCGAGCAACATCTGGACCGCGAGTGCGCGGCTGAAGCCGCCGCCATAGAGGATATACATGGCTGAATTACCTTCAGGTCGCGTTGAAGAGTTCACGTGCCGCGGTCGATGAGGTCACCGGCACGAATTCGAAGGCCACAAGGTCGGTCCATTGCGCCGCCCATGCCTGCAGCTTTTCGGCGTCGTCGCACTCCATGAGCTGAAAACAGTGTTCCAGATCTGCCGAAACCCAACTGTCGATATAGGTCAGCCCCTCGGGCAACTGCCGCCTGGTCGTGCGATGCCGTTCGTAGACTTCTGTGGCACCTCCGCCACTGCCGAAGTGCTCGATCACCATGAAGAGCATGGTGTCGCTCTTACTCCTTGGGTGCCCAGGCACCCAACAGTTTGGGCAGGTCGCCAAAGCGCGCGATCAGGCCGAAGATGGCAATCGCCAGAATCATGAACATTACCGCGACGGCGGCGATCACGGGTGTGTATCCCGACCTCAAACTTGACAGGATTTGTACGGGCAGGGTGAGCGTTGCGTGCTGGCCCAGGAAAAACGCGATGATGTATTCGTTCATCGAGAGCACCAGCACGAAGGCATAACCGGCGATCATGTAGGGCAGGACCATCGGAAAGACGACCGAGGTGAAAAGCTTGCGCGAGTTGGCGCCCATGGTTCGTCCGGCCTCGAGGATCTCTTCGTCGATCGATTCCAGCCCCAGCGAAATCATCACCAGCGGCAGAGTGACCAGAAAAACACCGTGACCAAGCATGATGTTCCAGATCGTGCCGACGAAACCGATTTCGCTCCAAAACACCAACATGCCCAGAGCGGTGATCACCGGAGGCAGGGCAAAGGGCACCAGTCCGGCAATGAACAGGGCTTTGGCGTAGAACACTCTGTAACGCCAGAGGAAATAGGCGATCGGAAGCGCAATCGAAACGGCGATAAAGGCCGCCGCGATGGCAATAAAAACGCTGTTGGTCACCGCTTCGAGCCATTTGGCTGTCGTGAAAACCTCGGGAAACCAACGCAGGGAAATGCCATCGGGCGGAAAGAACATGCGTTTTTTCGCGTTGAGAGAAACGCCCGCCACGATCAACAACGGTGCCGCCATCATGCCGAATACGACGGTGAGGAAGACCATTTTTGCAGCACGAATCATCATGCGTCTCCCAGCTTGTCGCTTCTTCGCAGCCAGACCGTCAACAGGCTCAGGACCAGCGTGACGGCCATGAAGAAGACAGAAAGCGCTGCCGCGAAGGGAATGTTGCCACGACTCAGGGCTTGATCTGCAATGAGCTGGGCCATCATCGTGTCTTCGGGCCGGGCAAGCCAGTACGGGGTTACAAAGGCGCCCATGGTGAAGACAAACAGCAGTATGAAGGCTGCCATGATCGTGCGCTCGAGCAGGGGAATGACGATGGTGAAGAAAGTCCTGACCGGCGTCGCGCCCATGGTCTGGGCCGCTTCGGTCAGCTCACGGTCAAGCCGGGTGCTGGACGGATAAAGGATCAGTACAGCGAACGGAATGTTGAAAAAGCTCAGGCCGAAAAGATTGGCGAAATAGCTCGGATACCAGGACCTCGCGCGTTCAACCAGGCCTAGCCATTCCGCGACATTGGGCAGCCCACCGCTACGGCTCATCACGATCGAGAGCGAATAGGCGATGATGACCTCTGAAAGGGTCAGCACGCACAGGATGAAGATCAGCGAAAGGACCTGCGGCTTGCGCCGAAACCGGCTGATAAAGAAGGTGAACGGTACCGCGACCATAAGCGACAAGGCACTGGCGAGCGCGGCGAATTGCACCGATACCCAGAGATGGGTCGTGAACAGCGGTGAGAAGAAACGCGCATAATGGGTCAGCTCGAAGGCCGGCGTGAAAATCGCAGCGGCCTGGTCCCAGTTCCAGAAACTGATCAGGAACATGATGACAAACGGGATCATGAACAAGACACCGATCATCAGGGTCGGATACAGCGCGGCGGGAAACTGTTTCAACGGCGTGAAGAGGCCGTCCTTCAGTGCGCCGAAAAATCCGCTGCTTTGTGTGTTTTCTGTCGCATCCTCGACGCCTGTTGCCTGATCGCTCATGCCTTGAGTACCACGCAGCTCTCGGGCGGTAATTCGACCTTCACGAGGTCACCCTTGTTCACATCTGGCCTGTCTTTAGGCGTCGCCATGGCGATGACTTGGAGGCCTTCGCAATCGACGAAGGTCTCGACGCTGGCACCGACATCACGCACGAAAGTCACCGTGCCATCCAGCCTGTTGCCGCCTTCGTTGCTGTGCGGGAAGACATGAACATCTTCAGGGCGCACAGAGACGACGATCTCGTCACCCGCCGAGACACCATCAGGCGTCGTATCGACTTTGAAGGTTTCGCCGTTGATCTGGATGCTCGAGCCGTCGCCGAGCTGGCCCTTGATCAGATTGCTGGTGCCGATGAATTCGGCAACGAAGGCTGAAGCCGGATTGCGATAGATCTCCAGCGGAGGCCCCATCTGCTGGACTGTTGCGGTCGACATGACGACGACTTCGTCAGACATCGTCATGGCTTCGCGCTGATCGTGGGTGACGATGATGGTCGTGATCCCGAGGCGCTCCTGCAGCATGCGCAGCTCGACCTGCATTTCCTCGCGCAGATTGGCGTCGAGGGCAGAAAGCGGTTCGTCGAGCAGGAAGAGCTTCGGCTCCAGGGCAAGGGCACGTGCGATCGCGACGCGTTGACGCTGACCGCCGGAAAGCTGGCTGATGTTGCGGTCTGCCACGCCCGGAAGGCGCACCAGTTCCAGAAGCTCATCGGCGCGTTTGCGCCGGGCGGTCTTGGCCATGCCTCGGATTCGTTGCGAATAGGTGATGTTCTCGCCCACGGAAAGGTGCGGGAAGAGTGCCAGCGACTGGAACACCATGCCGA
>JABIUG010000014.1 GCA_018700655.1 Rhodospirillaceae bacterium
ACGCACTGGGGCAGCTCAGCGTTGGCATGGAGGAGACTGCCTCGGCAGTCGAGCTGCGCGACGTCAAATCACGTCTGGAATCATTGGAGCGGACGCTCACTCAGGTGACGACAGAGCTAGCAACGATACGTGCTGCGTTCGAGGACGCATCACGCAGTTCGCGCTCCGCACCCACGCGGTCAACTGCGTCACAGGCCAGCAAGCCACACGCTACGCGGCGTTCGTCAGCCGACGCGACGGTCTGTCATCGCGCTTGCCGCGGTGCGATGAGTGGGAACGTGCAGCTCGCTCAGGCAAGTCGCGCTTCGCGTGGGGCGACGCCTGGCCTGGCGCGCGGTGCAACGGCTGCGACGCCGCTTGCCCCAAGGGCTGGCGACAGGCGGATCGGGACGACGGGTTGGCCCACTACCGCGCCGAACGAAGCCTTGCCAAACTGTCGAGGCCGCGAGGCGCTATTCAATCTCGCTGGCAATGTCGCCGAATGGTGCATCGGCGGCATGAATGGTTCCAAGTTCGATGCGCGCGGTGGCTGCTGGCGGCAGCTCGAACCGTTCATGGATCCAGCCATGCCGGGAGCCTATGAAGGCACTGAAGCGACGCCGCACATTGGCTTCCGGTTGTTGGTCGAGTAGCTGTATGGCCGACTGGCGCCCACCGTCCATTTCGTCGAATCAGGCGGCCGACGAGAGCGCACCGAGTCCACCTGTGGGCCTCACTGGTGACCCCGGCCGGGGTCATCGCACCTTCGCCATCACCTGGTCGCGGAACCTCCGCATGTTTTCCAGCGTCGCATCCAGGCTGGAGCCGAACAGACCAAAATCAAACGACGTCACACCTGCGTCCCGCAATGCGTTGATGTCGCCGGCGAAATCCGCAGAGTCGCCGGTGAACAGTTTACGCTGCCCATCGACCGTGCCCTTGGGTTGAGCTTCCGGGTTCGACGATACCCGGTACGCCAATGCCACGGCCTTCGGGTCACGACCTGCTTTATCGGTCAAACCGCGCAGCTTCGCAGCGCCGGCCTTGAATCGATCCAGCGTATCCATCGGGAACTTCGGATTGGTACCGATGGGATACCAGGCGTCGGCGTATCTCGCCGTGCGCCGCATCGCCGGGCCGCTCTCGCCGCCGACCCATATCGGGATCGGCTGCTGCACGGGCTTGGGGGGAAACAGCACGTTTTCGAAATTCACGTACTTACCGTGAAACGCCGGGGCATCGCTGGTCCAGAGCTCCTTGCAGGCCATCATGAACTCATCGGTGACCAGCCCGCGCTCAGCAAAGGGCAAAGCGCCGATGGCGTTGAACTCCTCCTCGCACCAGCCAGCGCCGATTCCCAGGGTCAATCGACCCTTGGACAGATAGTCGATGGTGGCGAGGATCTTGGCCGTCAGTACGGCTGGGCGGTGTGGTACCACCATGACCGAGGTCACGATCCGCAGCTTCGAAGTCGAGGCGGCGATGAAGGTCGCGGTGGTCAGCTGCTCCAGCCGGTCCGCGGCGGCGCCTGAAGGGAACTCGCCGGAGTCGGAATACGGGTAGTGCGAGGCGATGCTGGTGGGGATCATCAGGTGATCGCTCACCGTGATGTAATCGAACCCCAGCGCCTCCGCCTCTACTGCGATTCGCACGAGGCTATCGGGTCCGATCAAGGGGCCGCTGGTGGGCGCGCTGCAACCGATCTGCATGTCTTGCTCCTTTTGATACCTTTGCACACAGGCACTAAAACCGGGCCCTGGCTGGGAGTCGGCGCCAGGTGCCTCCTGCTAATCTCACCACTCGCGGGTTGGCACGACGAGGTGTCCTGCAATCATCGTAACACTCGGTCGGTGGGGCTCGTGACGCTTCGGGGTGAATGCGTGAGGTGGCGGCAAGGAATCCCAGAACTCATCACGTCGTTCATTGTCGCCACTTTGCTGCAACCGGAAATTGCCATACTATCCATGTGATCGTGCGGTCGGACTTTACTGGTCCAAGCTGGCCCGGAGGCCCTCATGAGGCACTGCCTGCGCGACGAGGTGCAAGAACAGTACCGCTGGCGAGCACCATACTCACCGACTCGCGGCGGTCACCAAAAGCAACTCGGTGAGTTGAGGATATACAGCATGAAACGCCGTAAATTTCTCGGCCACACGGCCGTCGTGGGCGCCACAGCGGCAGCCACGGCCACCGTATCGGCCCCCGCGATTTCCCAGGGAATCAAAGAGCTTAAGTTCGTCACCGCCTTTCCCAAAAACTTCCCGGGCCTCGGCACGTCTGCCAACCGCGTGGCTGCCCGTATCGAGGCGGCGACTGACGGGCGCATCAAGGTCCGCCTGTTCAATGCCGGCGAACTGGTCCCCGCATTCGGTGTTTTCGACGCCGTCTCCCAGGGCAATGCCGAGATGTACTACGCCGCTGAGTACTACTTCCCGAACAAGAGCAAGGCACTCAACTTCTTTACTGCCGTGCCTTACGGGATGACGCACCTGGAGACCTACGCCTGGATGCTCCACGGCGGCGGCATGGAGCTCTGGGAGGACATTCACAGCGATTTCGGCATGAAGCCGTTCCCAGCGCCGGCGACAGGGGTTCAGATGGGGGGGTGGCTGAAGAAGAAGATCAACAAACTCGATGACTTCAAGGGGCTCAAGTTTCGCATGCCAGGGCTCGGCGGTGAGGTGCTGCGGTCACTCGGTGTCGCGGTTGTCAACTTACCAGGCGGCGAGATCTTCCCTGCTCTGCAATCTGGTGCCATCGACGGGTCGGAATGGGTTGGTCCGTGGCACGATCTGGCCTTCGGCTTTTACAAGATCTGCAAGCACTACCACTGGCCGGGTTTCCATGAACCAGGCACGGTCGGTAGCTACTCTCTCAACCGCAAGTTCTGGGACAGCCTGTCCAAATCAGAGCAGGCCATCGTCGAAGCCGTTCTCAAGGCAGAGGTCTTCGAGCAGACTGTGGAATACGATGGCCAGAGCCCGGCCGCGCTCGACAAGCTCGTCACCGCACACGGGGTACAGCTGCACAAATACCCGGACGATCTCATGACTGAACTCGGGCGCATTTCCGGCGAAGTCATCAACGATCTGGCGGCCGGCGATGAAGTTTCGAAGAAGGTGTGGGATAGCTATCGAACCTTCCGCAAGACGGCGGTTGGATGGTCGAAGATCGGCCTGCAGGGCTACATGAACGCCCGCGAGTTGCCCTTCAAGTACGGATGACGCGCGTTTCGCGGATCTGACCTGCGGGGCCC
>JABIUG010000129.1 GCA_018700655.1 Rhodospirillaceae bacterium
CTCTCTCATTCTGCCTGGACCAGTTTTAGGGGAGCAGGTCACATATCGACATGGGGATAGGTGCGGTAGATCGTCATGGCCGACGACATGGCGACCATCTTCTCGGTGATGTTGGCATGCAGGTCGAGCGTATTGACCACAGGGATGTCATGGCCCACGACCGAGCGCACGCGCGCAAGGGTCTCACCCTCGCCATCCTGATGATGCGCGACCGCCATGGCACCATGGAGATCGAGAAACACGCCATCAAACGGACCGTGCTTCTTCAGATCTTCAACCATCATGCCGGTGATGCGCTCGAAGGCGTCCTCGGTAACATACGATGACGGCTCTGCTGATCCCCATAGCAGGGGCACCAGATCATGGCCGTCTGTCAGGGCAGCGCCGATGAAGCCTGCGAGACCCAGGTTCAGAACTGCCACGGCATCGAACAGTTCCGGGCCACGGGTCAGACCAGGCCAGGCCAGGCATCATGCATCTCGAAATCGGCAAAGGTTGCCTGGCTCGAGGCAAAGGTGTTGGTCTCGTGCTGAAATCCGCCGACGGCAATGCGCGCCATGTCTTGCCCCCCTGGGACAGAAACAGTGGCCTCCGCATCGATCAGGAAGCCTGTTTCAGTCGGTCGTCAAACCGTGAATCAAACGCTTGTCACCGGCGATGGTGTCATCAGGAACGATAAACGTCCATCACGACATCGGCTCGAGGTGAGCGGCCTTGCGGATACGTGCTCTGGCACCCTCTTCTGCCCGCCAGTCTGCGTCCGGCCCCACAAGTTCGACCATCCGATCGCTGCGATAACCACGGAATACCGGTTCGGGCTCTCCCTCAAGCCCCAGCACACGCACCCGGGCGGGGTTCTCGATTTTGCGGGCGACATGGTCGACATGCTGAGCATCAAGTTCTTCGACGGTGAAGGGCTCGGTTTCGATGGCGCCATCGGCCAGCGCGGCAGCAACCAGCTCTTCGCCTGCCTTGGTCCGCGCGATGAACAGATTGGCGCCGTCTGCCTCCTCATGGATCGCCTTTCCGTCGACCATGACCCAGGCGTCCGGACAGGAGACATCGGACTGCTCACCGATCGCGTCGGGGCAGATCTTGCAGCGGAACTGTATGTCGTAGGTCCAGGGCACGTCGTCGCTGAACCAGACCTTGTCATAGGTTAGCTCGAAGCTTCGTCCGTCATGGGTTTCAACCCGCGTGGGACCTGGCCAGCCGTTGCCACGCCAACGGAACAACGAGACCTGATCCTTAGGAACCCGATGATAGCCGGCAATCCTTGCTGCCGTGTGCGTTGTGGGAACGCCGCCACAGAAGATCGTGATGAGGTAGGGAATCTGAGCTTCGACGCGATCATCGACACGGCCCAGATTGCGGATGGCGGCGACATCGCAGGGTTTGGCCAGAACGGCCATGCGGATGCCTTCATCCAGCAACGCCATGATATGGCGCAGGGGTGCAGCGGGACCATAACGCGACTGCGCTCCCGACCGCACTTCCTCGACCGTGCGGCTGACCAGGGCGTCGGTCTCCATGGGCGAGGATGCCGAGGCGCGCACATGCACCACGGCATCAACCCTGCCGGATTCCAGCAGGTAACAACCCAGCGCCGTCATGGCGCCCCCGGCAGCCGAGCGGAAACGAAGATCTTCATCGGTCGACCAGCCCCGCGAAAGCGTGCGGATTGGGCCCCAGACGTCATGCATGACACCTTTGTCGGCGACCTGCTCGGGGCTCGGTCCCGTCAGTGTGATGCCGGGACAGACCTCGCGGATGCGATCCATCGTGACATCATCGGGCTCATTGCGAACCTGCGGGCGCATCTGCCCATGGGACGTGATCGCCATTTCCACGAGATTCGCACCCGCCATGCTTTCACAAATGCCACAACCCAGACAAAGGCCGTGGGCGACGATCGCTTCAAGACTGATCGGTTCCGTCATGCCTATCCCCCAGGGACAAGTCCATCAGAGCGCGGCCTGATCCCGCTCGTAGTGATAGACAGTTTCATCAATCTCCATGCCGACCCGCTTCTGCATGCGGATGGATGCCGCATTCTTGGCGCGAACATAGGATCGCACACGATCTGCGCCCAGTTCCGCGCCCATCGCGATGGTCCGGCGGGACAGTTCGTGCGCCAGACCGGTGCCCCAGAACTTCCGGGCAACGCCAAGATTGCAGACAAACGCTTCCTTGGTGAGGTCGACAAAGCCGGCAATCTCCTGCGTTTCTTCCAGGCGTGCCAGAAGAATGACCCGTCCGGGGGACTCGAAGATCTTTTCGACTTCCTCGGGAGCCGTGAAGTAGGCGAGCCGCTCGTTGGCGTAGAGACGCCTGTTCTGGTCGGCAATGGCGGCATTGGTATCAGGGTCACCACCGCGATAGGCCTCGAAACTGAAGCCCTCCACCTCGACCGGTTCAAAGGCCTCGGGCTCACGGCTCATCTTGTAGTTCTTGTCTATCATCTTGTATCCGCGCGCCTCAACGAAGGCCGTCGCGCCGGGGTTGTTTTCAGTGACCACGGCCTGGGTCTTGATCCCGGGGATATCGAAAAATTCGACACAGGCAGCATCCATGAGGCTTCCAAGGCCTTTGCGGCGATCGCCTGGGTCGATCATAATCATCACATGGGTCTGGTCGCGGCCCGCCATGGGCTTGGCCGTCAGCGCAAATCCGCAGATTCTGTCTTCTGCGACGTGCTTGGCCTTGAGCGCAATCGTGCGCTCGACAGCCACCCACTCATCCAGCATGTCGAATCCGAATGGGAGGTACTCTTCGATTGCAGAGGCTTCCATGCGATCGGCCAGAAACGGTTTTACGTCTGGCAAACCTGAAACAGCGAGGCGTTCCACAAGATATTCCGATGGCTTCATATCAACCTATCCAATCGGAGAATCGCGCGCTCAGCGGCCAGAATCCGGAGAACTGCCCCCGCCATCGGACAGCTGATTTCCTACCACATCGGCAATCGTGCCGACTTCATCGTTGGTCGAATTGGTCAGCTTGTTGACCGACTCCAGCAGATCTTCAATGAACTGCTGCCCGACCGACTTGTCGATACTCTGCAGATCGTTGGTACCCATCAGGGAACCGATCGGATCGTCTGTCTGGTTCGCGGCATCGCCCGGCACGGTGTCGGTGTCGGGCGCGGCATCATCGGTTGAGCTCGATGTATCGATATCGTTCGCCCAATCGCCCAGAATGACGGGCAGCCCATCCTCACCACCACCGATGATGACCATCTTGGCATTGTTGGACTCGGCAAGTGACAGGGTTGCATCAATACCCTTCCACCGCAGATAGCTGTCTGTGATGCCCGAACTGACAATGTCCTGGAAC
>JABIUG010000130.1 GCA_018700655.1 Rhodospirillaceae bacterium
CACGCGGCGTTCGTGGAGTTCAACATCGTTTTCATCCTGCTCAGCAGCGCGTCGGTCGCCTCGCGTTTCGTCGCCTTCGGGCTGATCGATGCGGTCGGGCACCTTGTCATTATTGCTGTTCTGGTGATCCTGACGATCCGCGGCCCGACCAGCGCGCGTTACTTCCTGGTGCTGTCGGACAAGAGTCTGTGGACCGAGGCCTACTTCATGACCGGCCTCTACATGCTCGCGCTTAACGTCATGTTCATGGCCTATTACGGCCTCTATGCCGTGCTGCGCTGATACTCCTGTGTCGTACGATTCCTGGGTGTTTCACATTCGATGGCTGTCTGTTGCCCCATAGATTGGTGCAATGGGTCCATCAGACACGGCACTGGACGAACAGTCCGGAATCATTCTAGGAAACAACGCAATCATTGCCTGAAACAGAGTGTAGGACCCCCATGAACCTTCAGGAACCCGAAGACCTCAAGAACACGGTACGCGTCAGCGGCCGGGTCTTTGAGGAATCGCCCTATGTCTCGCGTTACGAGACCGACGCCATGGTGCGCGGCATGTATGCGGGGCGCTTCTTCCCGATCTTCAACGGAGAAGACCCGGTCCAGAAATACTGGGTGATGCGCCGCAAGGCGCTGATCTTCGACGTTCCCGAAAAACCGGTCGAAATCTCCGGGCCCGATGCCATACCGTTCCTTGAAAAGGTCCTGGCGCGAACCATCTCGACGCTCAAGCAGGGACGTGGACGTTATGCCGTGGCGTGCACCCCCCAGGGCGGCGTGTTCATGGATGGCGTGCTGTTTCACCTCGCAGCTGACCGATACTGGTATGTGCAGGCCGACGGTGCGTTTGAAACCTGGTTGCTGGCGTTCAGCGGGGGATTCGATGTCACGATCTCCGACCCCCATTCCCGTGTGATCCAGATCCAGGGGCCAACTTCACAGGCCATCATGCATGCGGCCAGTGCCGGGCAGATCGATGACACCATGGGTTACTTCCATGCCGGATTTTTCGATCTTGGCGGTCAGGAAGTTTATGTCTCGCGCACCGGTTTCACCGGCGAGCTTGGTTTCGAGATCTACAGCCAGGGTGACAAAACCGACCATCTTGCCCTGTGGGATCACTTGATGGCTTCTGGGGAACCGCACGGCATGGAGTTTTCTGCGACGAGTTCCATGACCATGCGTCGTATCGAAGCCGGCATCCTGGGCAACGGCAGCGATATCGATCCTTCGATGACGCCGTTCGAGGCCGGCCTGGGCTGGGTCGTCGATCTCGCCAAGGATGACTTTGTCGGGCGTGCGGCCTTGCTCGATGCCGACCAGCGCCCGCTGCTCTATGGGCTGACCTGTGCTGCAGCATTGCCCGCTGTCGGCAGCACCATCCTGGACGGTGACAAACCGGTCGGACGCATGACCATGGGCGTGCGGTCACCGACGCTGGATTGCGGCATCGGTTATGTTCTGTTTGATGAGCCGGGTGATTGGCCCGGCCGGACCCTTCAGATCAGGTTGCCATCGGGTGAAAGTCACCCCTGCGAGATCGTCGAACTGCCGTTTTTCGATCCGGAGAAACAGATCGCTCGAGGGCTCGACAGGTCCATTCCCTGATTGCTGTGCGGAGCGATGATCGCCACGATGTCTTAGTCTTTGTGCGTCAGATGTTCCGTCTCCTATTCATCGACTTCTCGGGTACTTCAAATGCACCAAATCGGAGATATCGTGACGGTGCATGATCAGATGCAGCGTGATTATCAGTATCAGATCACTGCCCGGCTGGGCGCCGACTTCGCGCCAGGTTTCGCACCGCATTTTGCGCCCGCGGAGATGCTTGCGATGGGTGTGTTTGAAGGCAAATACTGCAACGATTGCAGGGCGGAGTTCCCCGCCCAATGATACGAAAAGGCAAGGATCGGCGTACAAGCGGATCCCGGGCTCAACTACTTCGGCATCAAGAGCCGCAAGCCGCTGTCATACTGGAAGAACCGGGGCTGGATCATCGAGCCGGACCCGAGGGGCTGGTTCCAGTGGTTCTGTCGCTATTATCTCGGGTGGCGATTGCCGGTGATCGACGATATCCAGATCAAGCGTTGGCGCAGCTTCGCCCGCCACGCCGGCCAGATCCGCGCAAACTGCGAGCCCGGAGATATCTTCTGCCGCCCAAGACAGAGGCAGGGGCTTCTGCAATGGTCCCACGACCCCTTCATTTAGGATTGGTGGCTGATCGCGTCGGCCCAAAACGTAGGGTGCCACACACCGGTAGCGAACAACCGCAGGCCGGGCGTATGGCCTGCCCCGATGAGGTGGTCCACCTTCTAAGTTAGGGTCCGGCGGTTGTGGTCGCCCTGCTGGGCTGACCGGAGCGTAGCGTAGGTCAGACCTGCAGGGCGCGGCAAGATGGCTTCGGG
>JABIUG010000131.1 GCA_018700655.1 Rhodospirillaceae bacterium
CAGGCCGACTGAGACGCTGCGCAGCAGGGCTGCCCAGACATCGCCCCGAGCGAGCACCACACCGAGCGGGCCGGTCACGCCGGAAATCAGGATCGCTGCCAGGGGGCCAGCGACAAAGGCGGCGCCCAGGACAAGCACGATGGCATCGCCGGTCCGGCCCGCCATCGAAACCGTATCGGGCCGCTGTGTGTGGCGCTCTTCGGTCGCGTTGCTGGGGGATGGACGGGCGAAGCGGAACATCAGGGCAGCGATGCCGGCACAGACCGCCATCTGCATCAGGGCCAGCATGACCGTGCGTGTGAGGTCGAATTCAAGCCGCAAAGCCTGATAGATCGCGACCTCCAGCGTGGTCGAACGCGGCCCCCCGCCAAGTGCGAGCACAACCGCGAAGCTGGTGAAACAGAGCAGAAAGATGAGGGTGGCGACGCCGGGCAGGGCAGTAACCAGGCGCGGGATCTCGATCAGCCGGAGAATGGCGCCCGAACCCATGCCGAGCTGGCTTGCCAGCCGCCAGGTTTCGCCGGGGATGGTCTGCCAGACCGGGAGCAACAGACGTACCGCCAGCGGCATGTTGAAAAAGACATGGGCAATCAGGATGCCGGTCAGGCCATAAAGCGGCGAAAGGCCGGGCAGACCAAGAGCCTCAAAACCGTTGCTGATGGCACCGTTCTGGCCCCACACGGCAGCAATGCCGAAGACCGCGACGATCACCGGCAGAACCAGGGGCAGGCCCATCATGCGGATCAGCAGCCTGCGGCCCGGGAACACCTGGCGGCGCGCCAGGGCACGCGCGAGCGGCAAAGCAAAGGCCAGTGACAGCACAGTCGACAAGGTCGCCTGCAGGATGGTGAAGCGCAGCACACGCAAGGTGTAGCTGTCGATCGCACCGGCAAGGTCGAAGCTCTCCGCAGCGCTCAGCAGGGCCATGGTCGCGACAAGAGCCAGGCCCAGCGTTGCGCAGAGCGCAAGCAGGCCCGGCCAGAGCAGCGCCCGGTAGCCGACCATCATTCCCGGCTCATCGCGTCCAGCCATTCGTTGGTCCAGGCGGCACGCTGGTAGCTCACCTCTTCGGGCGGCAGTACGATGGATGTCTGCGGCACGGGAAGGTCGCGGAAGACCTGGGGCAGCCCGCCATTGAGGCCGATCACCGGATACATCCAGTTACCGGTCGGGATGGTTTCCTGAAAGGCAGGGGTGATCATGAAGTTGAGGAAGTCACGCGCCAGATCGGGCTGGTCGGTGTGGGCGGCGATGGCAGCGACCTCGACCTGCATGTAATGGCCCTCGGGGAAGATGATCGCCTTGTAGCGGTCCTCGCCCTCGACCAGTTGGTGATAGGCGGGAGAGGTCGTGTAGCTCAGCACCATCGGTGCTTCGCCTTCCAGAAACAGGCCATAGGCCTCGCTCCAACCCTTGGTGACGGTAAGGATACGCGGCTCGAACCGTTCCCAGACCGCAGCGGCACCGCCGCCATAGACCGCCTTGATCCACAGCAACAGACCCAGGCCCGGTGTGCTGGTGCGCGGGTCCTGGATGATGATCTTGGGTTCGTCGGAACCAGACACGAGATCGCCCAGGGTCTTGGGCGGTATGGGCCAGGCGACGCTGTCATAGATCACCGCGAAATAGCCGTAATCGAACGGCACAAAAACCGGGTCGACCCAGTCAAAGGGCAGTTCAAGGCCCGCCAGGCTGATGCCGTGTGCCTGCACCAGGCCCGCACTTTGCGCTTCACCCATCAGATTCATGTCGAGGCCCAGGACGATATCAGCCCGGCTGGAATCACCCTCAAGGCGCAGGCGCGAAAGCAGCAGCGCGGCATCATCGACCGTGGTCCATTCGATCGAGCAGCTGCACTCGGCCTCGTAGGCCGCGGTGATTGCGGGTCCGGGGCCCCATTCGCTGATGAAGGAATCGTAGGTGTAGATCGTCAGGACTTCGGCGCGCGCGGGCAGGGCAGCGAGCAGCAGTGCGGCAAGGGCCAGGGCCAAGGGCATGGTCAGGGAAAAACGCAACATGATCTCCTCCGTGGGCATGGCACGGGGTGGAGATGAGGGGTTGAAAGGAAAACCCGTCGCCTCAATTCCTACGCCGGCATAACCCGGATCAGGTTCAACGGGTCGGCGCGCGATGCACCTCTCAGCCCGGCATGGGCTCCCCGTGAGTGACGTGAGTAGAGATAGGCCCTGCGAGGGCCAAACACAAGATGCTCAGGCGCGGCGCAGTTCGAACGTGAAGACTCCGTCGGCCTGGGTGCTGGCGAGCAGGGCGTGGCCGGTGAACTCTGCGAAGGCCTCGAAATCCTTTACCGCACTGGGATCGGTCGCATGCACCACAAGCACATCGCCCGATGCCATGCCTTTCAACCGTTTTTTGGCCTTGAGCACGGGCAGGGGACAGGCCAGACCCTTGACGTCGAGTTCTTCGTTCATGGCGCTGTCATAGACGAAAACCGGGCGGTTCGAAACAGGCCGCCCGCCTCAGGTCCGATTGGGCTGACAAGACCGTCACGACGCCTCGATGACCTGGCGTTCGCGCCGGAACGGCACGCCGTCGGGATCGATCGGTGCGTCCAGTTCGCGGACATAGCGATGGCCCTGGTAAACCGCTGCTGCGATCAGGCCCGGGCCGAAACAGTCGCCGATCCGCTTCAGCGAGCGGATGCCGGCCTTTTCGAGTTCGGCGCTGCCGTTCAGGGCCAGCCAAAGGTCATCCTCGGGCAGCCGTGCGGTTACGCTGATCACGCCGGCACAGGCGATCCGGCGATCGCGCCGGGCAAGGCCGTCACGGAAGACCGCTTCACCATCCCCGAAGCTCAGGAGCGTGTGGCGCACCAGCATGGTGACGCCATGGGTGGCGAGACGCTCTTCTATGGCCTGCTGTTCCAGCGTGTATTCGGTCCACGGGGCGATGACGGTGGCAGGGGTCGCCAGCCAGGTCTCGCGACCCTCGGCGGCCATCAGTTCGGCCAGCACGCTCGCCATGTAGTAGCCATCATCATCGAAGATGACAACCGGGCCGTCAGGCGTCCGCTGACCCGCCATGATGTCATCGGGGGTCAGCGGCCTGGAACCGGTTGTGACCGGCACCGGGCTGCGCAGGGTGAGGCCCATGCCGTCGCGCCGCCACGTGGAGCCGGTGGCAAGCGCCACATGCTCGGCACCCATTTCGAGGATATGTGCAGCATCCAGCCGGCTGGCCTGGAAGACGTCGACATTGGCCATTTGCGCAATCTGGCCTGTGCGGTAGTCCCGCACCCGTGCCCATTCGGAAAGCCCCGGCAGGCGGGCTTCGCGACTGACCCGACCGCCAAGACTGTCGGAGGCTTCGGCAAGGGTGACGCGGTAACCGGCGAGGCCTGCGGTTCTGGCAGCCTCGAGACCGGCCGGGCCCGCGCCCACGATCAGAATATGGGATTGCGCCGCCGCGGGAGCGACACGCTCGGGGTGCCAGCCCTTGCGCCACTCCTCGCCGAAGGTCGGGTTCTGGGTGCAGCGTGACGGGGCCGAGAGGTTGTTCCAGGCCGCACAGATGTTGCAGCCGATGCACTCGCGGATATCGTCGCTGCGTCCCTCGGCGATCTTGTTGGGCAGGAACGGATCGGCGATCGAGGGACGCGCCGCACCGATCAGGTCGGTGACGCCGCGCCGGATGGCCGAGACCATGGCATCGGGCGAGGTGTAGCGGCCGACGATGGCGACCGGTTTGGACGTCACCTTTTTGACAAAGGAGACGTAGTCTTCCTGATAGCCCTCGGCGGCAAAACGCGAGGTCTGGGAATCATTCGCCCAATTGCCGATGGTGAGATCCCAGAGGTCGGGCAGTTCGGCCAGCATCTCGATCGCTTCTCGGCCTTCGTTCTGCCACTCCAGTCCGTCGGGGCCCATCAGTTCGTCGACCGCCATGCGTACGACCACGGCCATGGTGTCGCCGACGGCATCTTTGGTGTCCTCGATCAGCGCGCGCAGCAGGCGCAGGCGGTTTTCAAGACTGCCGCCATATTCATCGCTGCGGTCGTTGTGGCGTTTGTAAAAGAATTGACCGGGGACGGTGTTGTTGTGGCCGGCATAGACCACGACCATGTCAAAGCCCATGTCGCGCGAGCGCAAGGCGGCGCGCCGGTGCCAGCGGCGATAGTCCGCGATGTCGGCGCGATCCATGGCGCGTGCCTGGATCGGGTGGCGCGAGGCTGAGACCGGGCGGTGCGCCGGGCCAATCGGCACCTCACGGCTGTAGAGATTGCCGCTGTCCTGGCCGCTATGGGCCAACTCGATGCTCGCCAGGCTTCCATGCCGATGCACACCCTCGACCATGCGGCCGAGATAGAGCTCGTCGCCTTCGTCAAACAGGTTGGTCTCTGTATAGGGCAGGATATCGCTGGTGACGTGAAAGTCGCACTGTTCGGTGGCGACGATGCCCCAGCCGCCTTCGGCCTTGGTTTCACGCATGGCGATCATGGCATTGGGAAAGGTCCGCCCCATGCCGTTGCAATGGGGCACCTGGTAGAAGCGGTTGGGTGCCGTTACCGGACCGATGGCAATCGGCTCGAACAGGATGTCGTGGCGTGGATCCCGCATGGTCTGGCTTCTCCGAACAAACGGCCGAGGTGCGATGCAGAGTGGGCGATCCCGGCCTGGCTGACAATCCGACGGGCCGCACGGATTCAGCCTGAAGCGAGAATTGCCTCGCCGTAACCAAAGATCGCAGGCGTGCCGCCGGTGTGGAGGAAGACCAGCGTGCTCCCGGGCCTGGCCGAACGGGCGGCTTCCAGAAAGGGAGCAAAGGCGCGGCCGCTGTAGACGGGATCGAGGATCACACCTTCCTGGTGCGCGGCGGTCTGCATGGCATCAAGGATCGCCGGGTTGATCTGGCCATAGCCGGGCTCAAGGCACCGGTC
>JABIUG010000132.1 GCA_018700655.1 Rhodospirillaceae bacterium
ACCGGATCACCTGTTCGGGCGGCACGGCGGCACTCGACCTGATGCTTCACATGATTACGCTGCAGCATGGCGCGGAGCTGGCGGGCAAGGTCTCTGAGCAGTTCATTCATGAACGAATTCGTGAATCCCACGATCACCAGAGGATGGCGCTGCAGTCGCGGGTTGGAGTCAGCGACCCCAAGCTTCTGGCAGCGATCGGGGAGATGGAAGAAAACCTCGAAGAGCCGCTGCCATTGCCCGCGATCGCCGACGCCGTCGGGCTCTCGACCCGCCAGCTCGAACGCCTGTTCAAGAAACATCTGGGCCGCACACCGTCGCGCTACTATCGCGAACTGCGCCTGCATCATGCCCGCCTGATGCTGATGCAGGGGTCTGCCTCGATCCTGTCGATCGCACTGGCTGCAGGCTTTGTTTCGGCCTCACATTTCAGCCGTCGCTACCGCGAATACTTCGGCCGCACCCCGCGTGAAGAACGTCGCGGAGCCGTCTGACCCGTCAAGTCAGGCAAACAGGTCCTGTGGGTTGCCCATCTGGTAATATCCCAAGACGCCGTTGCCGCGTTCCGTGCCGTCATAGACGTCCCAGCCCAGGATTTGTTGCGCGCGTGTGGGAAGGGCCTTTACGTCGTCGACAATAAGGTTGAGGAAGTGGTTCTCGACCGGGCGGAGCCAGTCGACGCAGTAGGAAACCGAGAGGCCGCGGCGGATGCTGGCCTCCGTGCTGGTGCCGCCGCCATGGATTGTTTCGCCGGTGAAGATCGCGACCGAACCAGCCGGCATGGCCGCACAGGTTACTTCAGACTCAAGCGGTTCGCGCTCTGGATCCCATTTGTGGCTGCCGGGGACGATTTGAGTCGCGCCGTTGGCCGCGGTGTAGTCGGTCAGTGCGATCATGGCGTTGACGCACAGATTGCCCAGTTTCTGGACGCCGGTCGGCCAGGAATTGTTGTCGGTGTGGAGTTTCTGCGCTGTTTCGTTCTGGCGGATCTCGATCAGCTCGCCGGCCGAAAGCATGTAATCGGTGCAGAGCGGCAGCAACAGGTGGTTCATGACGCCAGAAGGTGCGGGTCGATCAGGGCATCGACAAAGGCGGGTGTCTTTGCCGCCAGCCCCTGCAGGCGAACGGTGTTGTAACCCAGGAAGTCGTCGAACATCTCCACGCCGGTATAGGTTCGGTTGTGGGCCTCGATCAGCGGCTGAACCTCGTCGTTGTAGCGATTGAGCCATGCATCGGAGAAAAAGTTATCGATGATGACGACACCTTCACGGTCAATCGCTTCGTTGATGGATGGGACATTGGCGTCTCCGGAAAGGCAGCTCACCTGGGTGGTCATCATGGTATCCTCGTGGTGGTGGGATTGATTCTAACAGAACTTGGACATTTGTCCAAATTTGACTAGAGTGAACGTCTACAAACTGGTTCAAAAATGGCAAAACAGACCGTCAAGCCACAGCGACCCGGCACCCAGCCCGAGATCAACGAATTCCGGCGCGCCAGACTGATGGAATCAACTATTCGCCTGCTCGCCGAAAAAGGCGTTGCAGGTGCCACGGTTCGTGCCATCACCGGCGATGCCGAGGTCAGCCACGGGCTGATCGGCCATTACTACGCGACAAAGGACGATCTGCTGGTTGCTGCGCTGGAGCACCTGTTTGCTGGCGTTGCAACCGATGTCGCGGGCCAGATCGCGGCTGCCGGTGAAGACCCGATCGCGCGCCTCAGGGCTTTGCCGGAAGCTTTGTTCTCGGCCGCGATTTTTACCGAAACCAACCGTTCGGCCTTTTTGGCTTTCTGGCACGAAATTCGTTTCAACGAAGCGGTGCAGAGGGCCAACCAGGCACTCTATGACGGTTATCGAGAACGGGTTTGCGGTTTTTTCAGCGAAGCTGCGGCATACCTTGGCCAGGAGATCGACTGCGAAAGCGCCGCCATCGGTCTGATCGCCCTCAGTGACGGACTCTGGCTGGAGCTCTCGATCAGCGCGGGCGAAGTCGATGCCGACCGCGCGGCGGAACTGTGCCACGGGTTCATCGATACCCAGCTCAAGCGCTAGATTTACTCCGCCGCTTCGCTCTTGCCGCGGCCTTCGCGGCGTCTGCGACGGCGTCCGCCGCTACCACCGGCCGCATCATCGGTTTGCGCGAATTTGGGTTCGGGCAGGGTGACCACCTTAGTGAGATTGGGATAACTCGCGGTCTTGTGCGGGATCGCCATGGCGTCGATGAAGTGTTCCTGGAACTTCGGCTCGACCGCCGTCTCGATCTTCTCGATGCGCCGGACCTGCTCTTCCAGTTCCCTGCGCAGCTTGCTGCTGAGCAGAGCGAGCCTGGCGCCGGTGCCGGCGGCGTTACCCGCCGAGCCGACCTTGGCGAGATCGCAATCTGGAATCATGCCCAGGATCATGGCGAATTTGGTGTCGATATGGCTGCCGAAGGCACCCGCCAGGGTGATGCGCTCGACGGTATCGATGCCCATGTGATCCATCAGCAGCCGTGCGCCAGCATAGAGAGCGCCCTTGGCGAGTTGAATCTGGCGGATGTCGTTCTGGGTGACGATGATCAGCCGGGAACCGTCATGCAGGACAAAGGCATAGGTGCGGTCCTGCTGGATGATGCGCGGGGTTTGTGCGGCCATGGAGCCGTCGATCACACCGTCAGTCGCGAGCAGGCCTGTGAGATACATTTCGGCCAGGACTTCGATGATGCCGGAACCGCAGATGCCGGTCGGCTCGATGTCGAAACCCTCTTCGCTCGACCAGCGGTCGTCGCCGATCACCTTGAAGCGCGGCTCCAGGGTCTCGCGGTCGATCTCGACCCGCTCGATCGCTCCGGGCGCGGCGCGCTGTCCCGAACTGATCTGGGCGCCTTCAAAGGCAGGGCCCGTGGGTGATGAGGCAGCGAGCAGCCCGTCCTTGTTGCCAAGGATGATCTCGGCATTGGTTCCGACATCGACGATCAGCGTCATCTCGTCATTCTTGTAGGGCATCTCGCATAGCACGACGCCGGCGGCATCGGCGCCGACATGGCCCGCTATACAGGGCAGAACATAGATTCTGGTGCCGGTGTTGAGATGAACATCGATATCGGATGCCAACATGATCGTGGCGTCGTCGGTCGCCAGTGCGAAGGGTGCAAAACCCAGCGGCGTGGGATCGAGCCCCAGGACCAGATGGTGCATCACCGGGTTGCCGGCAATCGTGATTTCCATGATGTCGTTGGGATCGATCGCAGCTTCGGTTGCGGTTTCCTGGGCCAGTTCGTTCAACGCCTCGCGCACGACCTTGGTCATGGCCTCGGCGCCGCCCTCGTTCATCATGGCGTAAGAAACACGGCTCATAAGGTCTTCACCGAAGCGGATCTGCGGGTTCATGCGTCCGGCAGATGCCAGCACCTCGCCGGTCAGCAGATCACACAGGTGCATCGCAATGGTGGTCGAGCCGACATCGACGGCAAGGCCATAGACCTTGTCGTGAAAGCCCGGACGGATATCGATCAGGCGTTTGCCGCGACGCACCATGACGGTCGCCTTGTAGCCGCCGTCTTCGAGTGTCTTGTGGAGCTTGCGCAGAACATGGGCGTCGACGCCCGCAACCGTGACATCCCAGGTTTCCTTCAGCGCTTTTTCCAGGCGGCGCAGATGAGACGCGGGATCGTGCATGTCGGGTTCGGGGATCTCGACATACATGGGGCGCACGACCGGATCAACGTCAACGGCGCGGGCATCGGCCCGCTTGCGCACGATCTGTCGGTGCACCTGGCTTTCTTCAGGGACATCAACCACCAGGTCGCCGCCGATACGGACCTGGCAGGAAAGCCGCCGGTTTTCCTTAAGCAGGACGCTTTCACGCTGACGTGATTCGGCATCGGTCAGCGGTGTCAGATGATCGTTCGACGAGGAAATGCCGTGTTTGGCAAATTCGCCATCGCCGATCCGGACCTGGCAGCGTGTGCAAATGCCACGTCCACCGCAAACCGAATCGAGGTCAACGCCCAGCTCGCGCGCGGCCTGTAACAGTTGCGTGCCACGCGGAAAGTTGCCCCGCCGACCTGACGGGGTGAAAACAACAAGCGGGTCTTCAGACACGACGCCTCCGTCCTTCGCGGCGCTTGGCACGCGCTTCAGCGATCGATTCACCTTTGGCACCGGCGCCTGAGTTCAACGAAATCCATTTTTTGCAGTTCTTGTCGACCCCCATCATCACGTCGGCCGCACGGATTGCCGTCATGATCTCGCCTTCAAGCGGATTGGTGATCGCCGAGGTCATGCCGTTGGAGGCAGCCATCGCCAGGAACGCCGCGTTGAGCGCCGGACGGGCAGGTAGGCCAAAGGAGATGTTGGACGCGCCGCAGGTCGTGTTGACCTTCAGCTCTTCGCGCAAGCGCCGCAGGATCTGGAAGCTGGTGCGCCCGGCCGCACCGATCGCGCCGATCGGCATGACCAGTGGATCGACAATCACGTCGCAGGGCGGAATACCGAAATCCTGGGCCCGCTCGACGATCTTCTTGGCCACTGCGAAACGTTCGTCGGGGTCTTCGGAGATGCCGGTCTCGTCGTTCGAGATCGCGACCACCGCGGCGTTGTATTTGGCAACCAGAGGCAGGACGACCTCAAGGCGTTCTTCCTCGCCGGTCACCGAGTTCACCAAGGGCTTGCCGACATAGGCCTCCAGGCCCTTTTCGAGCGCGGCCACGATCGAACTGTCGATCGAGAGCGGCGCATCGGTCAGCGACTGCACCAGCTTGATGCAGTCGTAGAGCATCTGGGGTTCATCGGCGAGCGGCACACCGGCATTGACGTCCAGCATATGGGCACCGGCCTCGACCTGCGCCAGTGTGTCGGATTCAACGCGGCTGTAGTCGCCTTCCGCCATTTCGGCGGCCAGCTTCTTGCGGCCCGTGGGGTTGATGCGTTCACCGATCACGGTGAAGGGTTGCTCGAACCCGATGACGACGGTTTTTGTCGCCGAGCTGATCACGGTCTCGGTCATGCCTGAACTTTGTACCTCTGTTGCATATAGCCTGGGATGACGGGGTTGACGGCATGAAGGGTTCGACCCTCCAGAGCACCGGACTCCGATATGATTTCGGCGACGCTTTCTTCCTGACGATACGCCATCAGGTGAATGCCCGATACGCCTTCGATCTCGCGTATTTGCTGGATCAGCTCAACGCAGATTTTCTTGCCCTCGGTCTTCTGCTTTTCGGCGCCTTCCAGGCGCGCGATGACACTGTCGGGTATATGGACGCCCGGCACATTGCCGCGAATCCATTTGGCCGCGCGCGCCGAAGCGAGCGGGCCGACACCGACGAGGATGAAGCACTTTTCATGGAGACCCATGTCGCGGACCCGTTGCATGTACTGCTTCAACAGGTCGATGTCATAGCAGTACTGGGTCTGCACGAACTGCGCGCCGGCGGCGATCTTTTTGGCCAGGCGCAGCGGACGAAAATCAAAGGGCGGTGCGAACGGATTGGCGGCAGCGCCCAGGAAAAGTTCCGGCGCCTTATCGAGCTTGCGGCCGGATGCCAGTTCGCTTTTGTCGCGCATGTTGCGGATGATCTCTAGTGCAGCCATGCAATCGAGATCAAACACCGGTTTGGCCTGGGGATGGTCGCCGCACTGCACGCCATCACCGGTCAGGCACAGGATGGTGGCAACACCCATCGCCGCAGCGCCCAGCACATCGCCCTGGATCGCGATCCGGTTGCGGTCACGCGCCGATATCTGCATCACCGGTGCGTATCCCACGCGCGTGAGCAGGGCGCAAACGCCAACGCTCGACATATGGCAATTGGCGCCGGATCCATCGGTCGCGTTGATAGCGTCGACCCAACCGTCAAAGATCGAAGCACGCTCGAAGACATCCATAGGGTCAGCGGAATCGGGCGGTGACAATTCAGCGGTTACAGCAAATTCATCGGCACGCAGAACACGTTCAAGGCGGCCACGCGAGGTGTGGCCGGGCAGTGGCTCAAGCGGCGCACCAGGATCAATCGGCCCGGGATCGATCATCTCCGGGAATGCCGGCCCCTCGTTCAGAGGGCCGGTCGGAAATGTGTTGTCGGGGCGCTCGTCGGTCATCAGGCGGCCTTCCTGGCGGCGGCATCGCGTGCTGACGAACGAGGCTGGGGATAGTCACCGTCTTTCTTCTGGCGTATCAGACGCAGCCAGGAGGAACTTCCCTTCATGCGATGGTCGACCGGCTGCTGCACGTCGAGAAACTTCTCGTTGGCGATCGCCAGGCTGCCTTCCCAGGCCTTGACCCAGACACACGGCATGTCGGGTTTGACCTCGCAATGGCCGTCGGCACGTACACCACCGCAGGGACCGTTTCGCAGGTTCTTGGGGCAGTTCATCGGGCAAGACATACCTGTCGAGGAGAGCGCGCACTGGCCGCACATCTGGCAATCGAACATCAGCGCCTTGATGCCGTGTTCGACGGCAACGACCGGAGCCTCCAGCCTGCTGTATCCCAGGCGACGGGTCGCCGGTTCGACGGCCATGATGACGCCCTCGAAGAGGTCGTAGAGCTTCATCAGGCCGCGCGAATGGCGGACAGACCAAAGACGTATTGCGCGCATGGCGCAGTCTCCAGACAGGCGGCAGTCAGCCGCGCAGGTTGTATTCGCTCAAGGTGGCAGCGATAGCCTTTTCACCGCGCGGCGCCATCAGGTGTGCGCCGGCGATGCCTTCGATCTCACGGTACTGCTCGACCAGTTCGGCGCAGACCTTGCGGCCCTCGGCCTTCTCGTCATCGGCGCCTTCGATCCGTGCAATCACGTGATCGGGGACATCGACGCCAAACAGGTTCGCGGTCATCCAGCGCGCCGACTTGGCCGACATGATCGGTCCGACGCCAACGATGAACTTGGCCTTTTCGGTCACACCGTGATCACGAAGGGCGGCCATGTAACGCTTGAGGATATCAATGTCGTAGGCGAACTGGGTCTGGAAGAAATCAGCGCCGGCTTCGATCTTGTCCAGAAGACCGGTCGGCTTGAAATCCGCGTCGGGATCACGCGGTGAATCAGCCCCACCGATCAAGAGGCCCGGGGCCGGTTTGATTGCGCGGCCCGACGGGGCAGGGAAGGTGCCCTCGTCGCGCATCTGACGCGCCATCGACATCAGGCCCTTGCTGTCTGTGTCCTCGACCGGTTTGGCATCGGGCTGGTCGCCGTTGGTGATGCTGTCGCCGTGAAGACAAAGAATGGAATGAATGCCGAGTGCCGGGGCACCGATCATCTCACCCTGGATAGCAAGGCGGTTACGGTCGCGCACAGTAAACTGGAGAACCGGCTCAATGCCGTTCTTGGCCATGATCGCCGCACAGGCCAGCGCCGACATATGGGCACGTGCACCGGCGCCATCGGTCACGTTAACCGCATCGACCAGTCCCTTGAGGCAGCCGACCTTGTCCATCACCGAAGCTTCGTCGGCACCGTCGGGCGGTGTCGTCTCGGCTGTGATGACAAATTCGCCAGAGGCCAGCTTGGCCTCGAGATTACCCTTAGACTTCATCGTTCCCAGTCCTTCTCTCAGGCTTCCGGTGTCAGGCCACCGGCCTTGATGTAGTTCGCCAGAATTTCATCGCTGAATTCGGCATCGAGTTTGGTCGCCATGGCATCGGCCTCGGCTTCCAGATCGTCGCCACAGGCGATTGGATCGCCGCGGCGCCAGTGTTCCAGATAGGAATCGGTGTCGCGCAGCTTGGCGTGCATGGCCGATTGATCGATTGCTTTCTCGAAGCGTTCAGGCAGGACACGCTTTGCGTTCTTGCGCCCTTCCTTGACGATTACCTGGGCTGGAATATCGCGCCAGTAGACGACGGTGATTTTTGCCATCAAGCAGCTCCTGCAACGGATGTCTGGGCTTTGGTGAGCATCGGTTCGAGCCCGCCGTAACCCGTGAAACGTTTCTCGTAAACCAGCCCGAGGCGGTCGGCCGCGGCGCGTGCCTTGGCTTCGATCTCGGCGGCGTCGGTCTGGGCGAGATAGATCAGTCGTTTGTAATTGCCGAAATACATCGGCTCGAGTTCGGGATGGCGATCGATGCCCATGCCTTTGAGGATCAGGGTCTCGAAATTTTTGGCCAGGTAATCGGTCAGATAGAACGTGCCGGGCTCTGCATCATGCAGGGCGAGGAATTCCTCTTCACCGGCAAAGAACTGGTAACAGTGCGCCCCACCGATGCGTTCCACGCCTTCTTCTTCTAGCACAACGTCGAGCATGCCGCCGGTTCCGCAATCGCCATAGGCTACGAAGATGTGCTCGAATTCGGACCGTGCTTCACGGATCTTTTCGCGCACGCCTTCGGGGATCAGCTGTGGCCTGTTGTGCCAGTCGGCCGGGAGACATCGAACCTCGATTGCGTCCCAGCCATGGACACGGATCAGGGTCATGATCTCCCAGGCCAGCGCACCGCAGGCAATGACAAGACTGCGGTCGGCCACCAGCTTGGCTCAGGCCGCCGAATCTGCCTGACGGCGCTCGGCAACCATGGTTTTTGCTGTTTCCACGGCAACCGCAGCATCGCGGCAGTAGGCATCGGCGCCGACGCTGTCAGCAAAGGCCTCGTTGAGCGGCGCTCCGCCAACCAGAACCATGTACTCCTCGCGCAGGCCACGTTCCTTGAGCGTGTCGATCACGACCTTCATATAAGGCATCGTGGTCGTCAGCAGGGCCGACATGCCCAGGAAGTCCGGCTTGTGCTCGTCGAGAGCGGCCAGATAGGCATCCGCATCGTTGTTGATGCCGATATCCCAGATATCGAAACCAGCGCCTTCCAGCATCATGCCGACAAGGTTCTTGCCGATGTCGTGGATGTCGCCCTTGACCGTTCCGATCACCATCGAACCCTGTTTGGGCGCGCCGGTCGCAGCCAGCAGCGGACGCAGGATAAACATGCCAGCCTTCATCGAGTTGGCGGCAAGCAGCACTTCGGGAACGAAGAGGATGCCGTCGCGGAAATCGATGCCGACAATCCGCATGCCCTCGACCAGCGCTTCGGTCAGGACCTTGTAGGGTGCCCACTCACGTTCGAGCAGAATATTGACCCCGGTGGTGATTTCGTCGGCCAGGCCGTCGTAGAGGTCTTCGTGCATCTGTTGGACAAGTTCATCGTCGTCCAGGGTGCTGAGATCGAGATCATCTTCGTCGTCGGCCATAACGCAAACTCCCGCGCGGTGATGGGCCAATACTCGGTTCGCACAGGTAGGCCCCTTCAATGTCCCGTGGCTAGAATAATCGCGACATCACCTGTCGTGATCGCGACATCGGTCAACCAATTCCAGTGCAATTTCGACCAACCTGACAGGGATGTGACCATTGCGGCGTTTTGGTCAAGGGTTTGATCGACTTACCCTGGCTTCCGGATGTCGGCTCTGCAGGGCGATCAAGCGTATTCCGGCTATGTCATGTCCAGATACGATATCACGGTTTGAACCCCGGGAAGGTTGATGTGGCCTGCCTGCGGAGACGTTGATGTTTGAAGAACGTAGCTGGGGTCCCGGGTGATGTTTCGGCACCTTCGCGGCCTGTGCTCGAGCCATAGGAGGACATGCAGAGCGCCCTCCCTGAACGAAAACGGCGATTGACTCGCCGCGTGCCTATCCTTCACATGACGGCACGATCATCCAGGAGAAGAGCCATGGCGGCAGAGGGACAACAACGACGCGGTGGGCGTGCGGCCAGGCGCAAGGAACGGATCGGTGCGCCGATCGTGCAGAAGCGCTACATCACGCGCGAGATTCCGGTTTACGAGTTGCTGGATGAAGCCGGGCTCGACCTGATCCACGACACTTCGATGGAAATTCTCGAAGAGGTCGGCATCGACTTCCGCGACGAAGAGGCGCTGGCCGATTGGAAGGAAGCAGGCGCGGATGTAAAGGGCGAACGCGTCCACATTCCGCGTGGTCTGATCGAAGAAAAACTCGAGATGATCCCCGAGACCTACACCCAGGTGGCGCGCAATCCGGAGCGCAACGTCGTGATCGGCGGCAAGAACACCGTTTTTGCCCCGACCTTCGGCTCACCCTTCGTACGCGACTTCGACAACATCAGGCGCTACGCCACGCTCGAAGATCTGCAGAACTTCATCAAGCTCACCTATATGACGCCCGAACTGCACCACTCCGGCGGCATCATCTGCGAGCCGGTCGATGTCCCGGTACCCAAGCGTCATCTCGATATCGTCTACAGCCACATAAAATATTCCGACAAACCGTTCATGGGCGTGCAGTCGGCCCCGGAACGCGCGCTCGATTCCTGCAAGATGTGCGAGATTCTGTTCGGCGCCGACTTTGTCCGCGACAACACGGTCATGACCTCGGTGGTGAACTGCAATTCGCCGCTGGTCTGGGACGCGTCGATGCTGGGCGCGATGCGCCACTACGCTCAGCACAACCAGGCTGTTCTGATCACACCTTTCATTATGGCGGGCGCGATGGCGCCGGTCGCGACGGCGGGCGCCATCGCCCAGTTGAACGCCGAAGTCACGGCGGGGCTGGCTTATTCGCAGATCGTCAAACCCGGGGTGCCGATGGTCTATGGCAGTTTCCTGGCGACCGTCTCGATGCAGTCGGGCGCACCGATGATGGGAACGCCTGAAACCCTGCAGATGATCTATGCCGTGGGCCAGCTTTCGCGCCGCTACAAGGTGCCGCTGCGCTCGGGCGGCATGCTCAACGGTGCCAAGATCGCTGATGCCCAAGCCGCGTTCGAATCGATGCAGACCATGAATGCCACACTGCTGGCCGGGACCAATTTCGTGCTCCATTCGGCCGGCTGGCTCGAGGCCGGGCTTTCGGCTGGTTACGGCAAGTTCATCATGGATACCGAACAGATCGCCATGCTGCAGAGCTTCTGCAAGCCACTCGACCTTTCCGAGAACGGCCTTGGCATGGAAGCGATCCGCGAGGTCGGCCCCGGCAACCATTTCCTGGGCTGTGCCCACACCCAGAAGAACTATCTCAAGGGTTTCTTCATGCCCGAAGTCGCCGACAACAACAGTTATGAGCAGTGGGAAGCCGAAGGCGCCAAGACACAAGATCAGCGCGCTGTCGAAAAGGCAAAACGCATGCTGGCAGAGTACGAGGCGCCGGCCTTCGACGCAGCCAAGGACGAGGAATTGCTGGCCTTCATGGCCGAACGCAAAGCCGTTCTGCCCGATCTGGTGAGTTAGAGTCCGGCCAGAACTCGTCGACGCAGGCGCGTTTGAGAAATCGAGGCCGTCGATATGGAACATGAACCCGATATTACGTCAGCCGATCTCGCTCACGGTGTTGAAATGGGCAAGATCAACGACGGCTATTTTTCGAACGCGGCATTCGCGCAGGCGTTTGTCGAGATCGCGATTGCACCGTTGATTGCGGACCTGGGGCAGAGTGTGAGGTATGCGAGCTTCGGCGGTGGTGAAGGTTTTTTGCCCGCCATTGTTGCCGACGCGCTTGCTGTCGACGGCCGGCAGTTCGAAGCCGTGGTGGTCGACGCCAACCAGGAGTTCCTGCATCTGGCCCAGGGGCGTGGTCTGAAGACACTTTGTGCAAACATCGAAGACGTCGCGCTTGAAGACTTCGACCTCATCACGATGCGATCGGTCAATCATTACAACGATCCTGCGACACAGAGGGCGATACTTCGAAACTGCATGTCCTGTCTGAAACCCGGCGGCCGGGTCGTCAGCCAGAACCTGTCAGGTCCCAGCGGCGCCTATTGTCAGCTCGCTTCATGGCTTTCGAAGATGCCCGAACTGGGCCGTATCGAGGACAACCTCGATCACCCCCACATCACTGCACAGGACGAGTTCAATGGGTTCATGCAGGAGGTCGGGTTCACCGGCATCGGGGTTGCAGGCCCTGCCCCCGAGATCACCATCAGTCCCGGCTATTATTGGGCACGGTTCCACGGCAAGGCGCAGGCCGCAGCTGCACGTGACGGTGATCATGCAGTAATTGAAGGCTTGCGAGAGCGCGAGGCGCTCTACCTCAAACGTGCCAACCGTGAAATCGAAACCTTTCTCGCAGCGGCCCGGCCGGACGAGGCAGCACTGATCAATCGCACCGGAGTATCGTGGACCATGACGCTCGAGTTCCCGATTCATTTGGGACAGCATCCAGCCAGCTAGGTCTCACTGGGACGATTGCGCTGCCCACGCTGGCTTTGATCTGGCGCAACGTTCGTTGGCCCGCGAACGTTCAATCTTCCCGCATCATCGGCGGGGAAAGACCATGACCACGACAAGAGACACCAGCCTGATCGATGCCTGGATGGCACGCGAGGATCTGTTCGATGCGTTCCTTGCCTACAATCCGGCGTTCCACGAGTTCAACCGCGTTCTGCGCAACGAGGCCGTGGCGTCGGAGGTCAGTCTGGCCGAGGTCGCGATCATGGTGAATTCGCCCGAAGGCGATCTGATCGCCATCGCCAACGGTGATGCCCCGGGGGAAACCCCGTCGAAACCGATGGAAGGTGAACCGGTACGCCCTGACTGGGTCGATCAAGTCGATCTCGCGGCTGCGCGCACGATCGACACCAGGCCGATCTTCGACAATGGCATGGAACCGCTGGAGACGATCCTCAAGGAACTCGGAGAGGCCGGCCCCGATGAAGTGATCGTGGTCGAGGCGCCGTTCTGCCCGGCACCCCTGCGCCGCCTGTTTGCCAAACGCGGCTACGAGTCCTCGGCAGAGGAATTGGCACCCAATCACTGGCGCTGCATCTTCCGTCCGACCTGAGGGCTGCGAATAACGCTGGATAACGGCCTACCGGCCGGTGCAGTCTCCGCCCAGAAGGAGCACTGCCATCGGCCCGTTTATCCCCCTTGAGTGTGTTGCCGCCCCCAAAGGGCGCGCATCATGAGTGATGTTGCCGCCCAGCCGGGGCGCGCCGAGAACTACACCCGTGGTCTGATCCTGGTCGCCGGTGCCGGCATGTTCTGGAGCCTGGGCGGATTGTTCTTCCGTCTGGTCGACGATGCCACGGTCTGGCAGATCGTCGCGTGGCGCACCTTCTTTCTCGCTTCGTCCATGACACTTTTCATCGCCTGGCGTTATGGCAGGGGCATGCTCGCAGTGTTCCGCAGTGTGCTGAGCCCCTGGGGCATCGTGGCCGCGGTCGGAACGGCAACGGCCAACACGCTGTTCATGTGGTCGCTGGAATACACCTATGTCGCCAACACCGTGCTGATGCTTGCCGCAGCACCTGTGATTTCGGCAGTGCTGAGCTGGTTTCTCCTGCGCGAATCCGTGCGGCCCGCCACCATGCTGGCCATGGCCGGTGTCATCCTTGGTGTCCTGGTGATGCTCTCGGGCGGGCTCGGCCTCAGCGTCGATTTTTCGAACGGCTTCGACATCAGCTTTGGCGAGCGTGGCGGCGACAAGCCGGACCAGTGGATCGGCGACATCCTGGCCGTGTTTGTCGTGATCGGCTTTGCCTTCATCGTTGTTGCCGTGCGCGCCGGCCGCAGCGTCGAGATGATGCCCTGCATCGTGCTCGGCGCAGCGCTCGCCTGTGTCGTCACCTCGGCCATCTCCTTTGTCGACGGCATCGGCCTGGCTGTCTCGGGCAACGACCTCTTCTGGTGCGCGATGATGGGCATGGTCCAGATGACCTTCGGCATGGCGCTTTTTGTTGCCGGCGCGAAGTATGTGCCTGCCGGAGAACTTGCTCTGCTGTCGCTGACCGAAGTGATCTTCGCGCCGATCTGGGTCTGGGCGCTTCTCTCGGAAGTTCCGGTTGAGGCGACCTTCTGGGGCGGAGCCATTGTCTTCACCGCGATCGCCTTCAACGCCATGACCGGCATGCGCAGGAAACACCCTCTACCCCAGGCGTGATCGTTGCGGGCTGAACCGGGCGCTGCACGGATAGCTGCAATGGCGCTAAGATGGGGCGCGAACACCGGGGAGGAGACCATGGCACTCAAGAGGCAACCGGCCAGCGCCGGCAAGGAGGCGATCCTGGAGGTCCTGGTCGAAGACGGCGGCCTTGTCGTCGAGGGTATCTTTGACCCTGCCGTCATCGAAGCCCTTTGGGATGAACTCGCCGACAAGCGTGCCGAACATGGCCCGGGTTCGAGTGTCCCCGGCGAGGACAACGAGGTCTTCTGGGGGCGTAACACCATCCGCTTTGCCAGCCTCGCCCAGCACAGCGACGCCTTTATCGACATCATGCTCACCCCGCTCATTCACGAGGTCGCGGCGGCGTTCCTCGAAGAATCCGGCGGCGTCGATTACTGGATGAACACCGCCCAGTTCATCGGCATCGGCCCGGGCGAACCGGCCCAGGAACTCCACCGCGACAACGATCTCTGGCGCCGTGTCTATGCGTGGGCCCACCCGAAGATGCCCGAGCTCAGCTTCAACACGCTCTTTCCCTTCACGCCCGTGACCGACGCCATGGGCGCGACCCGTGTCATCCCCGGCAGCCACAGCTGGGATGAAAGCCAGCGCCAGCCCGACCCCGCTGAAACCGTCGCTGCGGAAATGTCACCGGGCGATGCCCTGTTCTATTCCGGTTACACCTTCCATGGCGGTGGTCACAACCGCACTGCGGACCAGTGGCGTTATGCCGTGCAGATGAGCTTCAATCCAGGCTGGTTAACGCCCGAGGAAGCCCACGCATTTGCCGTGACCCGCGAACGCGCGCTCCAGCTTCCCCGCCTCGCCCAGCGCCTGCTCGGCTGGCGCAGCTACCTGCCCGGTGGTGAGGGCGGCTATGACCGCCTGTGGGTCAAGGATTACGAGGACATCCTCAAGGACGAAGACTGAGAGGCCCGATGAAACTCAAGCGTCTACCGGCCAGCGCCGGCAAGGAGGCCATTCTTGAGGCCATGCGTGCCGAAGGCGGCCTGATTGTCGAAGAAATCTTCGACCCCGCGACTGTCGCGTCGATGTGGGATGAACTGGCTGATAAACGCGTCGACCACTGGATGAACACCGCACAGTTCATCGGCATCAGGCCAGGTGAACCGGCCCAGGAACTCCATCGTGACAACGAAAACTGGCAATGCGTGTGCGACTGGGCCTGACCCAAGATGCCCGAGCTCAGCTTCAACACGCTCTTCCCCTTCACGCCGTTCACCGATGCGATGGGCGCGACCCGCGTCATCCCCGGCAGTCACCGCTGGAATGAACAGGAACGACGCCCCGATCCCACCGAGACCCTGCCGGCCGAGATGTCGCCGGGCGATGTCCTGTTCTACTCCGGCTATACCTTCCACGGTGGCGGTCATAACCGCACGCATGACCAGTGGCGTTATGCCGTGCAGATGAGCTTCAATCCCGGCTGGCTCACCCCCGAGGAAGCTCGCGTTGTCGCCGTGACCCGCGAGCGCGCGCTCCGGCTTCCCCGTCTCGCACAACGCCTGCTCGGTTGGCGAAGTTATCTGCCCGGTGGTGAGGGCGGTTATGACCGTCTGTGGGTCAAGGACGCCAAGGACATTCTGGCGGAAAACGACTGACGCGGAGCGGCAGCGTCTCAATAACTGATCGACGGTATCCAGGCACCTTGGCGCGCGTTGTAGAGGCCGACCGACATCAGGTTCATCTGTTTAGCCACGCGCAGACCGTGATCGAGGCACCAGTGGAAGAGGGCGGTGTTGCGGCTGGGGATGAGCATGCGGAACTCGTCGACCGAAGCAATCATGGCCTGGAGGTCCTCGTTGCCTCCGCCCTCGACGTGGCAGTCGATCGCCAGGCCCGTCGCATACCCG
>JABIUG010000133.1 GCA_018700655.1 Rhodospirillaceae bacterium
CGCAGGCACCCTGATAGACCATTGCTGACCCCGGTAACGCAGATCCATGGCGCGTTCCGTGGTTGCCCGGTCGTCCGTAAAACCTTCCGAAGCCAGCACGCCCGTGGCTTCCCGCTCCAGATCGCCATAGCCGGTCTCGACGCTTTGCGCCTCGACCGTGTCGATGTTGGCGATCAGCACACGCGAGACATCACGCCTGACATCGGCATTGAGCATGCCCAGTGCGCAGAACGCCCCGGCCTGGCGCGGGATGTAGACCGTGCGGCATCCCAGCTGGCGCGCGACGGCCGAGCCATGCATCGGCCCCGCGCCACCGGCAGCCACCAGGAAGCAGGCCGAGGGATCATAGCCGCGCTCGATGCTGATGCGCTCGACCGCGTGCAGCAGGTTCTGCTCGAGAATGCTGATGATCCCGGCAGCGGCGTCTGCCACCGACAAACCAAGTGGTGTGGCGACATGGGTCTCCAGCGCCTTGCGCGCTGCGGCGCCATCCAGGGTCACCGCGCCACCGGCATAGGTGCCTTCGCGCAAGCGGCCCAGCACGAGCAGGGCATCGGTCACGGTGGGATGTTCGCCACCCAACCCGTAACAGGCAGGGCCTGGAACCGCGCCGGCGCCCTGGGGCCCCAGTTGCAGCATGCCGCCTGCATCGACATGGGCGATCGTGCCGCCGCCCGCGCCGACCGTGTGTACATCGATTGCCGGGGTGCCGACATGGTAGCCCGCGATCATCAGGTCGTCGGCCAGGGCAACATCGCCCTTGTGCATCATCACGACGTCGCAGCTTGTGCCGCCGATCTCCATCGAGATCAGGTCGTCATGGCCGGTCTGCTCGGCCACCAGGTTCAAGGCGCCCACGGCCGAAGCCGGGCCCGAGAGCGCCAGATTGACCGGGCGGGCGGCAACTTGTGCGACCGAAGCCGCACCGCCATTGCTCTGCACCAGCAGCATGGGATGGCGCAGCCCCATGTCGCGCAGGCTTTCGTCGAGGCGCTGAAGGTAGGGTACCACCCGGGGCGCAAGATAGGCGTTGACCACGGCGGTCGAGCCACGTTCGTACTCACCCATGATCGGCGCAATTGTGGTCGAGAGGCTGATGTTGTGCGGGTCGAAAACTTGGCTCAGAGCCTCACCTGCCTGGCGTTCGTGGACGGGATCGAGAAAGCTGTTGAGCAGGCACACGGCCACGGACTCAACGCCGTTTTCCCTGAAAAGTGCAGCCGCATCGGCAACGGCGCCGGTATCGAGCGCTGTCAGCTCGACTCCGTCGCGGTCGAGCCTTCCGTCGACACCAATCCGCAGGAACCGGGGGACCAGAACCGGGGCAAAGGGCGTGCGGTGGTCCCACATGTCTTCGCGCATGCCGCGGCGGATCTCGAGGCTGTCGCGAAACCCCTTGGTCGTGATCATGCCGACCTTGGCACCCTTGCCTTCAAGCATGGTGTTGGTTGCCACGGTCGAGCCATGCACGAAGAGATCGCAGCCGGCGAGCACTGCCGTGGCATCGAGCCCATGATCGCCGGCCAGACGTTCGACCGCGGCAATCACGCCTTTGGCCGGGTCCTCGGGCGTGGAAGGGACCTTGGCAACGAACAGCAGGCCGGCGGCATCATGCAGAACCAGATCGGTGAACGTACCACCGACGTCGACACCGATGCGCCATGGCTGAGCCGGATGGGACGGCGGGAGATCATGCATCGTAAGAAACCTCAGAACTCGCGGTCGACGCAGAAATCAACCAGTTCCAGGAGGGCGGCGCGATAGGCGTTGTCGGGGAATACGGCAAGCATGCGCCGGGCCTGTTCACCATGTTTGCGTGCCTCGGCCATGGCATCGGTCAGCGCGTTGTGGCGCGCCAGCAGGGTCATGGCGTGTTCGAGATCACCGTCCTTCTGGTCTTCGTCCTCCAGCGTGCGGCTCCAGAACGCGCGCTCGGCATCGTCGCCGCGCTGAAGTGCCAGTACGATCGGCAGTGTGATCTTGCCGTCGCGGAAATCATCGCCCACGGCCTTGCCCAGATCGGCCTGCAGGGCGGAATAGTCGAGCACGTCATCGACCAGTTGGAAGGCGATGCCCAGGCTCATGCCGTAGGTCCGCAGGGCGGCGCACTCCTCAGCCGAACGTTCGGCGACCACCGCGCCGATTTCGCTGGCTGCGGCAAACAGCGTCGCGGTCTTGGCCTGGATCACGCTCATGTAGGCTTCGGCGCCGGTCGATACGTCGTTGGAGATCAGCAGCTGGTCGACCTCGCCTTCAGCGATGATCGCCGAGGCTTCCGAAAGAATGCGCAGGACCTCGAGCGAGCCGTCGCTCACCATCAACTGAAACGACCGGCTGAACAGGAAATCACCGACCAGGACCGAGGGTTTGTTGCCCCAGACCGCATTGGCCGTTGCCGAGCCACGGCGCAGGGAGCTGTCGTCGACGACATCATCATGCAACAGGGTCGCGGTATGAATGAACTCGACACAGGCCGCGAGATTGATGTGGCGCTGGCCCTGATAGTTGCACATGCGTGCCGTCGTCAGCGTCATGATCGGACGCAGCCTCTTGCCGCCGGATGCTACGAGATGGCCGGCCAGCTGCGGGATCAGACTCACCGAGCTCTGCAGGTGATCAACAATCACCTGATTGACGCCGTTGAGATCGTTGGCGACCAGATCACGCAACCGTTCAAACGACTGGCGTGTCGCACTGCGCGTCTGATTCTCGAGAGGAACTGCTGCTGACAACAAAAACTCCGGTCCAAACTCTGGTTAGAGCGGGTCAAGGTTGCGTGAATGCACGCAATCTTGTGAATCCGCTCTACATCAAATAGCTAAAGCATCTTCACTCGATTGCACCGGATCGCAAGCGATTCGCTGTAATCGAGATATGCTCTAGCGTTACCTTGACCGGTTACGGCAGAGAGAGTCAGTTTCGCTTCGGTCGTGGCGACCTTAGCAAGTGGGCGGTCGGCAAGAAAGCGCTACCCATTTACTCTTGAAGATGGATCGGCATGAAAGAAATCCTGCGCACCAACGATCTCGTCACGATCTCGTTTGCACGGGCTCTGCTCGATGATGCCGGAATAGCAAACGAGGTCTTCGATCAGCACACCAGTGCGATCGAGGGTGGCGTCTGGGCAATCCAGCGACGGGTCCTGGTGCTCGATGAAGATGTCGATGAGGCCGTGGAAATTCTCACCCAGGCGGACATGGATGTCCGACGGCCCTGAATCTCCTGTCAGCCTGCTCGGTGGCGCGGTCAGCCTGGTGCGCACCGACGGGCTCAAACCCACGACCGATACCGCGCTGCTCGCCGCGGCGGTGATGGCCGCTGAGGGCATGCATGTGCTTGATGCGGGTGCCGGCAGTGGTGGCGCTGCGCTTTGTCTGGCCCATCGTGTGGCCGGTATCAGCGTGACGGCGCTGGAACGCGAGGCTGAACCGGCAGCAGCGGCACGCGCCAATGTCGAAGCCAACCGGTTTGGCGATCGTGTTGTGGTGGTCGAGGCCGATCTCGCCGATGCTGGCAAACATCTGGCGCGCGAAAGCTTCGATGTCGTCATGACCAATCCGCCTTATCTCGACCCGGCGACGACGCGCGGATCACCTGATCGGTTGCGCCGCGCTGCGACCGTCGAAAGCATGAACATGGCGTGCTGGCTGGAGTTTTGCCTGGCCTTGCTCAAACCCGGTGGCGAGATCCTGGTCGTGCATCGCGCCGACCGGGAGGAAACGCTGGTTGCTGCGCTGGGCGAGGGCACCGGCGCGCTCGAGATCATGGAACTGCGGGCCGGCGGTGCCAAAGATGCACCTGCGCGCCGCATTCTGATTCGGGCGCGCAAGGGGGAGATTCAATCATCCCGCCGTGTGACCCCGCTGGTTCTTCACGGCGACGATGGACGCTACACCGAAGCCGCCGAAGCGGTCCTGCGCCATGGTGACGCGCTCCCATGGCTTGCGAACGGATGCATCGACCCCACC
>JABIUG010000134.1 GCA_018700655.1 Rhodospirillaceae bacterium
AGAAATGGCTCACCCGGGAGGACTCGAACCCCCAACCTCCTGATTCGTAGTCAGACGCTCTATCCAGTTGAGCTACGGGTGCACATCGCCGCCGGGGCACAGGTTGTGTGGTCCGGCGTGAGGCGCGGAACCTAATCGAAGCCTGTGCCCGCTGCAAGCCCCCGAAATAGCGTTGAATCCAGCGGGGAATTCGTCGGGAATTCGACCTTGTGACAGAAACAGGCCTCGCGTACTATCCGCGCCGCTGAGACCTAGCGTTGGGAACGGTGGGTTATCGGTTTGGGGTTTCTTCGGGGCACCCATTTTCTTTTTTCTTTCAAAGCGATAGGCTTCCCGTATGTCCGTGGTGCATCGATTGATAGGGTTGATTGCAGGCATGGCGCTCCTGACCGGGTGCCAGGTTGCCGATGATACCCTTTGGCCCAGTCTTTCCGGCGAGGATCCCTCGGGTACGTCGGGATCCAGCGCCGGGCTTGGGTCGGGTGACGACTCCATCATTATCGCACCGGCCAGCGCTGCCGGCCTTGGCCTGCCCACGATCAATGCCGCGTCTTATGGCAATACCGGAACCACGGTGAGCCAGAAAGTGCGCGATATCGCCGGCGAATTGCAGGTTCTCCAGGCCGCCGTTCAGCAGAACGATGCGGCCTACAGCAACCAGCTGTCGCGCGCCGAGCAGAACGCGCAGCGTTATTACGCGACGATTGCCGCGATCACCTCGCGCCTGCAGATCGGTACGACACCAGGCAATCCGATCCTGGTCAGCCAGTACAATGTCGCCCAGACCCAGCTCGATCAGCTGATGACCGATGTCAGCGGCTTCAACACGCTGGGTGCGGCCATTGCATCGAACGCCGCGACCTCGGCCTATCTTTCCGACGCGATCGACGCGACCCTGCGCCTGTCGGGCGCGGTCGAAGAGGACCATCGCCAGCTTCGTGAGCTCCAGGACGTCAACAACCGCACGGTCGTGGGCGTCGAGACCTCGATGAATGCACTCAATGCCGTCGTTGGTCGCCAGACCTCTTATGTGAGCACCGAGCGGACACGGATGGCACAGCTGGCCGTTTCGATCAGCAACGGCCAGCTCTATGGTCCGGCCCTGGTCGAGTTCGGCACGCAGGTCGCCCCGACCGCACTGAATGGCGATGTTTCGCTCACCGGACGTCAGCCGCTTGTGGTGATCCGTTTCGACCGCGACAACATTGCCTATCAGGACCCGCTCTATCAGGCGGTCAGCGCTGCCCTGCAGCGCAAGCCTGATGCGGTCTTCGATCTGGTTGCCGTAGCGCCTGCGGGCGGCACAACCGGTGAAGTCGCGATCGCCAGCACCAATGTCAAACGCAGCGCCGAAGAAGTGCTCCGCGCTCTTTCGCAGATGGGCCTGCCGGCTGATCGTGTGTCGCTTTCGTCGACTACCAGCTACGACGCCGCCGTCAACGAGGTTCGCATCTTCGTGCGCTGACCCCGGCCCGCCGGCCGCGCGTTTCTCTCCTGAAGCCGCTCGATCTAGAGTGTAGCCTGCTGCAGCCGGAAAGATGTCATGCGTCAGGTACTCATCGCCCTCATTGCTATGGTCACGATCACGGCGGCACAGGCCGAAGACGGACTGTCGGGCAGTGACAGTTCCGCCATTCAGGCGGTCATCCAGGATCAGCTCGACGCCTTTAACGCGGACGACGGCAACCGCGCGTTCTCCCATGCCTCGCCTTCGATCCAGGGCATCTTCCAGTCACCCGAAGTTTTCATGACGATGGTGCAACAGGCGTACCTGCCGGTTTACCGCTCGGCCCAGGCCGAATTTGGCGAACTGGTCACGCTCGACGGCCAGCCGGTGCAGGAAGTCTACGTTACCGGCCAGAACGGCCAGTCCTCGCTGGCCGTCTACACGATGGAACGCCAGGAAGACGGCTCCTGGCGGATCGACGGCTGCACGCTGCTTGCCTTGCCCGATCTCAACGCCTGACCGGCAGGCCCGGACTTACCAGGCCAGTTCGGGGCCGTCGAAATTGTAGAACCGGCCGGATTGTTCGGCGCCCACCCCGGCGATCCGGCGGCGCATACCCGCGGTACTTTGTTCAGGCGTCACAGGCGCGCTGGCGCCCCCCATATCAGTCGCGACCCATCCCGGGTGAAACGACACGACATGGAGACCACGCTCACGCAGATCCATTGCCAGGCAAGCGGTCACCATGTTGAGCGCCGTCTTGCTGGTGCGATAGATATGATCGCCGCCCGAGCCATTGTCCGTGATCGAGCCCATCAGGCTCGAAACATTCGCGATGACGCGTTGCCTGCCGGCATCCAGGCGGTCGAGCAGCGCTTCGGCAACGCGATAGGGGCCCATCACATTGGTACGGATCGTCGTGCGCCACATGGCGTAATCGATATCGCCGAAGTCCTGATGCTCGCCACCGATCACACCGGCATTGTTGACCAGCACATCAAGCGCCTCGTCTTCCAGTGCCTCGACCAGCGTGTGGATCGAGTGTTCCTGCGTGACATCAAGACGATGGATCACACCATTGCGCCCCGCCAGTGCGGCGGTCAGGTCAGACGCCTCCTCCGGCTCGCGGCAGCAGGCATGGACCCGCCATCCCTCGGCCGCATATTGTCGCGCAAACTCCAGGCCGATCCCGCGATTGGCCCCTGTGATCAGAGCCGTTGACGTCACCATGGCATCGCCTCCCCGTTGTAGCGCAGGAAGATGCCACTGCGATCGGTATCGAGCCCGGCGACCAGTGCGCGCATACCCCCCACACTCTCCAGTGGTTTCAGGTCCGAGGCATGATCGGTCATGTCGGTCGCAACGAAACCCGGCGTGAAACACATCACCGTCACACCACGATCGGCAAGATCGTGCGCCAGACCCATGGTCAGCATGTTCAGTGCGGCCTTGGTCGTGTTGTAGGGGTATTCGCCAAAGGTTTTTTCCCAGCCAAAGCTGCCGTTGCCGCTGGAGATGTTGACGATACGACGTTGCTCGCTGGCTGCGATGCTCTCGATCAGGGCCTCGCACATCGCCATCACGCCAAAGAGGTGAACTTCGAACTGCTCCATCCAGGCGGCATCGGTAAAACGGCCCAGCGTCTCATCTTCGTCGATCCACATGCCGGCATTGTTGACC
>JABIUG010000135.1 GCA_018700655.1 Rhodospirillaceae bacterium
ACGAACGGGGGACAAATCTTGCCGATTCTGCCCCTGGATGGCGTCACCACCTCTAATCTGTAACGATTCCGTCGGATTTGTGCGTTGCAGCAATTGAAATCGGTTCATGGTTTTGGCATGTTCCGGCACCTTTCGACGGCTGGGTTGTGGGGAACGGGCGATTTTTGAGCTCCATGGCACATCCAGCCAACCAAACTCCGGGGAGTATTCGGAACAATGGAAGCCCTTTATTTCGCCATTGCCTGCGGCGTGGTGGCACTTGCCTATGGCGTCTTCGCCGTCAGGTCCGTACTGGCGGCAAGCGCCGGTAATGAGCGCATGCAGGAAATTGCCGGCGCTATTCAGGAAGGCGCACAAGCCTATCTGAACCGTCAGTATCTGACGATCGCTATCGCCGGTGCCGTCATTTTTGTCCTGCTGATCATTCTTCTGGGCGTCACCCAGGCGATCGGTTTCCTGATCGGTGCAGTGCTCTCGGGCGCGGCCGGTTACATCGGCATGCTGGTTTCGGTTCGCGCCAACGTTCGCACCGCTGAAGCCGCACGCACGAGCATGGAAAAAGCGCTCGCCGTCGCGGTCAACGCCGGTGCTGTCACGGGTATTCTCGTGGTTGGCCTGGGTCTGCTGGGAGTTTCAATCTACTACCTGGTGCTGCTGCAGATGGGCATCGAACAGCGCGAAGTCGTGGAGGCCCTTGTGGCCCTTGGCTTTGGCGGTTCGCTGATCTCGATCTTTGCGCGTCTGGGCGGCGGCATCTTCACCAAGGGTGCCGATGTCGGCGCCGATCTGGTGGGCAAGGTTGAAGCCGGCATCCCCGAAGATGACCCCCGCAACCCGGCCGTTATCGCCGACAACGTTGGCGACAACGTTGGCGACTGCGCGGGCATGGCGGCCGATCTGTTCGAGACCTACGCCGTGACCTTCGTCGCAACGATGCTCCTGGCGTCGATCTTCTTCACCGGTGAGGTTCAGGCGCAGATGATGGCCTTCCCGCTCGTTCTGGGTGGTGTCTGCATCCTGGGCACGGTGGTCGGCAGCTTCTTCATGCGGCTCGGCTCCAACCAGAACATCATGTGGGCGCTCTACAAGGGCTTCATCGCAACCGCTGTGATCTCGGCAGTGCTCTTCATTCCCGTTACGGAATGGCTGATCGGTCTTGGCACCGAAGTCACAACGGTTGGCGGTGTGGCCTTCACCGGCTGGGACATGTTCTGGTGCGGCATTCTGGGCCTCGTCATCACGGGCCTGCTGATCGTCATCACCGAATATTATACTTCGACTGAATACCGTCCTGTCCGGGTCATCGCCCAGGCATCGACCACGGGCCACGGTACCAACATCATTCAGGGTCTTGCCCTGTCGATGGAAGCTACTGCCGCTCCGGTTATCGTTATCGCAGCAGGTATCATTATCGGTTACCTGCTGGCCGGTCTGTTCGGCATCGCCATCACGGCCACCACCATGCTGGCGCTTGCCGGTGTCGTTGTGACCCTGGATGCCTACGGTCCGGTGACCGACAACGCTGGTGGTATCGCCGAAATGGCGGATCTGCCTGAAGACGTGCGCAAGACCACGGACGCTCTGGACGCAGTCGGCAACACGACCAAGGCCGTGACCAAGGGTTACGCCATCGGTTCTGCCGGTCTTGCCGCTCTGGTTCTGTTTGCGGCTTATGTCGAGGATCTGACCCACTATTTCCCCGATCTCGTCGTGACGTTCCGTCTCAGCGATCCCTTTGTCGTTGTGGGCCTCTTCATCGGCGGCATGCTGCCTTATCTGTTCGGTTCGCTTGCGATGCAGGCGGTCGGTCGTGCAGCAGGTTCGGTGGTCGAGGAAGTGCGGCGTCAGTTCCGCGAGATCCCCGGCATCATGGAAGGTACCGGCAAGCCTGATTACAGCCGTGCCGTCGATCTGCTGACCAAGTCGGCGATCAAGGAGATGATGATCCCGTCCTTGCTGCCGGTTCTGGCACCGGTCGTGGTCTACCTCATCATCTGGGCCATTGCGGGCCAGGAGGCTGCCTTCTCGACCCTCGGCGCTATGCTTCTCGGAACCATCGTCACGGGCCTCTTTGTGGCTCTTTCAATGACTTCGGGTGGTGGCGCCTGGGATAACGCCAAGAAGTACATCGAAGACGGCAACCACGGCGGCAAGGGATCGGAAGCCCATCATGCCGCGGTAACCGGTGACACGGTCGGTGATCCCTACAAGGACACCGCTGGCCCGGCCATCAATCCGATGATCAAGATCATCAACATCGTGGCCCTGCTGATGCTCGCCGTGATGGGTGGATCCTGATCCAGCCCGGTAACGCCTAAGGCTAAGAAAAACGCCCAACCGGGAAACTGGTTGGGCGTATTCTTATTCAATTATAGCAACAGGTTAGCGACAATATCTCATTGAAAACATCAATTGAAATTACTGTCCTGGGAGACTCACGCCGGACTGGCCTTCGGTGTTGAAGCGGCCGATGTTGCCGAACATCTGTTCCAACAGGCTGAGCTGCTTGCCGTAGGTCGGTGTCGTGCGAGAAACCGGGTCGATGACAATACCGTCGGCCAGCGTGAAACCGGCGATTTCCTTCACGACTCCGCGATTGTCGAACGCGATCGCGACGATCTCCTGCGCTACGATCTCGGGCCGGAAAAAGGCGAATTCCTCGCGCCGCTCGGTGATGTAGAGCCAGGTTTCCTCACCAAACAGCGCCGCGGTCGAAGGCGTGCCGAGAAACTGCGCGACTTCAAGCTGGGTATGAACGCCGGGCTCGATTCGCGACAGTGCTCCAGGGTCTGGAACATAGCCGTGGTTGGAGACACGCGGCTCACAAGCGGCAAGTGAACCGGCCGCAACCAACGCCAGCACAACCATGCGCGCCTTGCTCTGCGTCGCGGCCATTGTCCGCGCAAACCTTGTCGTCACACCAACTGTCATTGACCAGAACTTCCTCAACACATAATCAGGGCGCGGACGATGCCGGGACCATGGTGGCCCTGTCAAACACGCATCGACCTGGCGTATGCCCCGGACGATCACATCATGCTGCAAAACCTGTTTTCTCGTTCCCGCTTCGACGAATCCACACACCTGCTTTACGACATGCTCGTGGCCCAGGCGCGAGAGCCGTCGTTTTACACCGATCGCAAGGTCCCCGATACCCTCGATGGCCGTTTCGAGATGGTGGTTCTACACGCCCTTCTGGTGATGCGCCAACTGCGAGGGTTGGGCGATTCGGGCGAAGAGGCTGCGCAGAAGTTGTTCGACCTGATGTTTGCCGATTTCGACAGGGCATTACGCGAACTCGGTGTTGGCGATCTCAGCGTCGGGCGCCGCATGAAAAAGATGGCGCAGGCCTTCTATGGCCGTGCCGCCGCCTTTGATGAGGCGCTGGCCGAGGCGCCCGCCGGCGAAGCCCTGGCGCGATTTCTCGAACGCAACACCTACGGAACTGTTGAAGTCGACGGCGATACGCTCACATCTCTCGAACACTATGTACGGATCCAGGATGATTATCTCGCCAAGCAGGCACCGGAAGCTCTGCTGAAGGGCATCATAGAATTTTCGACGACGGCCCTAAGGAATGATTGAGCCGGGCGCGCCACACTCCATATGGGAAGCCACACGCAAGCCATGCCGAAACATGGGTCGATAGGATCAGCCATGCAGACCACAGAATTCTCAAGACCTGTCGATGTCTCTAACCTCGACGACGGGGACTACGAGCCACACGCTCTGACAGCCGATGCTGGCGATTGCCTGACGCTGGCCAAACGCTTCGCCATCGCGGAGCTTAAAAGCCTCAGCGCAGACCTGGTCATTCGCCGCCAGGGACGGCAGGTGATCGCATCGGGAAATCTGAAAGCAGAAGCCATCCAGACTTGCGTGGTCTCGCTCGATCCGATCGAGGTCCGAATCGATGATGCATTCGACGTCGTCTTCGACCCCGATGTTCGTCCCAGCGGCGAATTCGACGAGGTCATAGACCTTGATCCCGACAGCGAAGATCCGCCTGAGCCGCTGTTTGATGACGAAATCGACCTGGGGGAAGCCGTCGCGCAACAAGTAGCGTTGCTGCTCGACCCCTATCCGCGTAAGCCCAGGGCTGAAATCGACCCACGATTTGTCGATGATGAGGCCATCGAGCGGAAAAACCCGTTCGAAGTTCTCAAAAGCCTGAAACTCGATGGCTGAGGCGGCTTGTAGCCCTGTAGAAAGCCTGTTATAGCCCCGCTCCACCTCAAGAAACATGCTGGACGCAAACCATGGCGGTTCCGAAGAAAAAAGTAAGCCCTGCGCGGCGTGACATTCGCCGTTCGCATCACGCGCTGGTGGCGGCGATGATCAACGAATGCACGAACTGCGGCGAAATCAAGCTGCCACACCATGTGTGTTCGGCCTGTGGCTATTACCGCGACCGCGAGGTCACGGAGCCCAAGGGCAGCATCTGACCCACTGGCTAATCCTTTGTGGTATAGAAATCGGCCATGAGCACCGCCCACGTCATCGCGCTTGACGCGATGGGCGGCGACCGTGCGCCCGAAATCGTTGTGGCTGGCGCCAATGTCGCACGCCTGCGTTATCCGGGAACGACCTTTCGGCTGTTCGGCCAGCCCAAAAAGCTCGAGAAGTTGCTGGGTCGCTTTCCGAAACTTGCTGCGGATACGGAAATCGTACCCAGCGAGATGGTCATCGAACCCGACATGAAGCCCTCCCAGGCCTTGCGCAAGGGCGGACAGTCGAGCATGCGCATGGCGATTGACGATGTGAAGGCCGGCGCGGCTTCAGGCATCGTGTCAGCCGGCAACACCGGAGCCTTGATGGCGATGGCCAAACTTGCCCTGCGCACGCTCCCGGGAGTTCATCGTCCGGCGATCGCCTCGATGATCCCCACGCATCGGGGCGAATCGGTCATGCTTGATCTGGGTGCCAACATCGATTGCAGCGCCGATAATCTGGTGCAGTTTGCCGTGATGGGTGCCGCATTTGCGCGCAGCGTACAGGGCTTGAGCCATCCCACGGTCGGGTTGCTCAATGTCGGCAGCGAAGAAAGCAAGGGCCACGAGGAAATTCGGCGTGCGGCCGAGATCCTGCGATCGGCCCATCTGCCGCTGGAATTCTATGGATTCGTGGAAGGCAACGACATCACCGAAGGCACCGTCGACGTCGTGGTTGCCGATGGGTTCAGCGGCAACATCGCGCTCAAGACAGCCGAAGGTACCGCCAGCATGTACACCGACTTTCTCAAGGCGACGTTCCGTCGCTCGGTGTTTTCCAAACTGGGAGGCGCCCTGGCAAAGCCGGCACTGCATGCACTGTTCAAGCGATTCGACCCGCGTCGTTACAATGGCGGCATGTTCCTGGGTCTTAATGGTGTTGCCGTGAAGAGCCATGGCGGCACGGATGCCAAGGGGTATGCCAATGCGATCGGCTTCGCTGTCGATATGCTGACACACGGTTTCAATGAGAAGGTCATCGAAGATCTCGAACTCCTGAGTCACGATACCGGCATTCCCGCCGAAGTCGCAGCCCAGTGACAATCAAGCGCTCGCACATTACAGGGTGCGGGGCCTATCTCCCGGAACGCTGTGTCACCAATTCCGAGCTGGCCGCCGCACTGGACACCACTGATGAGTGGATCCAGTCGCGCACGGGTATCCGTCAACGGCATATTGCAGCAGATGGAGAACTGACCTCCGATCTCGCCACCAATGCAGCTCGCAAGGCGCTCGACGCTGCGGGCCTGACCGCAGATGACATCGATCTGGTCGTGGTTGCGACCGCGACCCCGGATCTGACCTTTCCGGCAACCGCAACCCAGGTCCAGGCCAACCTTGGCGTTACCAGAGGCTGCGCATTTGACGTTCAGGCGGTCTGCACCGGTTTTGTCTATGCCCTGACGATCGCCGACAACTTCGTGCAGTTGGGCCAGTCACGCGGCGCGCTGGTGATCGGCGCCGAAACCTTCTCGCGTATCCTCGACTGGAATGATCGGGGGACCTGCGTGCTGTTTGGCGACGGCGCCGGTGCGGTCGTGCTGCAGCCGGGTGAGGGTGCTGGAACGGTCGAGGACCGGGGCATCCTGTCGACCCATCTCCATGCCGACGGTCGCTACAAGGATATGCTCTACGTTGATGGTGGGCCCTCGACGACTCAGCTTGCCGGCTTTCTGCGTATGGAAGGCAAGGAAGTCTTCAAGCATGCTGTCGTCAACCTGGCCCAGGCCGTTGATGAAGCCCTTGAGGCCAATGGCGTCGACGGGGCTGCCGTTGACTGGCTCGTTCCCCATCAGGCCAACCGCCGGATCATCGACGCAACAGCGCGCAAATTGGGCGTCACCAGCGACAAGGTCGTGGTCACGATTGACCGCCATGCCAATACCTCTGCAGCATCCATACCTCTCGCTCTGTCAGAGGCTGTGGGCGACGGGCGTATCACACGGGGCCAACTTGTGTTGCTGGAAGCGATGGGTGGAGGATTCACCTGGGGTTCGGCCATGGTGCGCTGGTAGTTGAATCGTTGGATTAACGACGCCGTGTAAGCCGATTCAGTGGCACCTAAGATTTCACACGCAACCACTTGATATTGACTACCTTTCCGCTTCCAGTTAGCCTTATACCTTAAGGCGATTGGAGACACGCCGCTAATGGCGGATAGAACCATGACGCGGGCGGACCTCACGGAGGCCGTCTATCACGAAGTTGGGTTGTCGCGCAGCGAGTCGGCACAACTCGTCGAATCTGTTCTCGGCGAGATTTCCGAAACGCTGTCGCTGGGTGAGGCCGTGAAGATATCTTCGTTCGGCAGCTTTTCCGTGCGCGAGAAAGCCCCCCGTGTCGGTCGCAATTTGAAGACCGGCGAAGAAGTCACGATTTCTTCGCGCCGGGTTCTGGTGTTCCGGGCCTCCCATGTCCTGAAGGACCGTATCAACGACGATCACGCAGTCGGGCGCGAGGACTAAGCCATGGCTGGTTCGCAGAGCGATCGAGCCAATGGTTCGGGTTCACGCCGGGGTGGCAAGTCCAAGGCAGCCTTTCGCACTATCAGCGAAGTGGCCGACGAACTGGATGTTGCCCAGCATGTGCTGCGTTTCTGGGAAACCAAATTCCATCAGATTAGCCCGCTCAAGCGTGGCGGCGGACGTCGTTATTACCGCCCGGAAGACATCGAGTTCCTGCGCCAGATCAAACGTCTGCTCTATACCGAGGGTTACACCATCAAAGGTGTACAGCGGCTGATTCGACAGGGTGGCGTTGCAGCACTTCAGATCGATGGGCCGGTCGAAACGCAGCCGGTTGAGGCTGGTCCCGCTTCGGACCAGCAGGGTAATACTCTTGATTCTTCAGATCGGATGGCGCTTGAACGCGCTGTTGACGAACTGGAGTCCTGTCGGCGGTTGCTGGCCGCGCGTGGTTGAGATATGTCATCGGCGAAGCAGCGCCACGGCGTTGCCAATGCCGGGACGGAGCGTGGCGCAGCCTGGTAGCGCAACGGTCTGGGGGACCGTAGGTCGCAGGTTCAAATCCTGCCGCTCCGACCATCCCGCGCACGGAGGTTCGCCGAATTCCCTTATAATCGGCCGCAAAATTAACCATCACTTCATCTCTCTGTCCGAGCTTGAGCGGAATGCCAGAAATGGCATGGCGTCTGATCGTCCCCCGACGCATACTCCAAAGCTTGGGATCGGGCCGGGCGGACACTTAGGGTTGGGAAACAATGGAATCTGCCGAAGCGCGTAGCCTGGCTCATTGCCTGGCGCTGAAAGATATTCAAGGCCAGACAATTGCGGGCGTTGAAGCAGCTTCGACCTGGATGTCTTTCACCGTGGGCGAACACATTTGCACCAAGGGTGACGAAAACACCGATTTCATCTTCCTCGTGGATGGTTCTGCCCGCGTGCTGACCCAGACGACATTGGGACAGGAAATCGCATTCGCCGATGTCGAAGCTGGCGGCCATTTCGGAGAGTTATCTCTGCTTGATGGTGGTCCGCGATCAGCAACAGTTGTTGCTGTCGCAGATAGCGTCGTGGCAACAGTGCCGGCGCCGTGATGCTGCAGGTTCTGCGCGTCGATTCAGGTGTGGCTATCAACATCATGCAGGAAATCGCGCGCATCATGCGCGGTGCCAATGACCGGGTCGTCGACCTCAGTACAAAATCGGGCATTCAACGGGTCTATGATGAATTGCTGCGTATGGCCGAACCGTCACCGAATGCCGACGGAAGCTGGCAAATCCCCAGGATTCCCATGCACAAGGAAATCGCGATCTGGGCCGGTACTACATCAGACACCGTCGCCCGGGCTATTGGCCAGCTGACCAATGTAGGTGTCGTCAAACGTCGTCACAGGACGTTGCACATCATTGACCGGCGCCATATCGAAAAGCTGGCAATGGGCGGTGAGACGACGCCGGAAGTCTGAAACGATTCCTGCCGCAGTCGAGGTGCAATATCCCTCCCGGGGGGCCAACTTCGCAGAGGAATGGTTAGGTGAAAGTGATGGCTGAAGATCTGGGGTTGGCTGAAGACATCGAGGTGATGGACCGTCTCGTTGATGTCGCGTCAAAACATGCGGTCGATGCAGGTTGCGGCAGTGGAATGCTGGCACGAGCCTTGGTGAAACGCGGAGCGCGCGTCACCGCCTTTGAACCAGAGCCCGGCCAGGCTGAAATCAACAGACAGAATCTTGCTGGCGGCGCCATCGAATTCCACGAGACCGGTGCTGAAGCGATGCCTTGTGCAGACGCCAGCATCGATGTGGTTTTCTTCAGCAAGTCGCTTCACCATGTCCCAACCGACCTGATGGAAAAAGCACTGCAGGAAGCAATGCGTGTGCTGAAGTCCGGATCGGGAATGCTCTATGTTCTTGAACCTGAAGTTGGCGGAACGCACACAGAATTGATGTTGCCGTTCCACAACGAATCGGCAGCGCGCGCAGCCGCCCGAGCGATCCTGAAGAAAGTCGCCGAGCCTTGTTTTGATGCAGCTCGGGAGATTCATTTTCACAATCGCCGCAGTTATGAAA
>JABIUG010000136.1 GCA_018700655.1 Rhodospirillaceae bacterium
CGACATCGCGACGTTTGGTCGCGTCGCAGGCGACCGCATGAGCGCTGCCGCCCGCCTCGCTTATCGTTGCCGCCACGCCATCAATGCTGGCCTGGGTGCGGGCGGCAAGCACGACATTGGCACCGGCAGCGGCAAGGCCCCTGGCCATTTCTGCGCCCAAACCACGGCCTGCACCGGTGACGATCGCGGTGCGGCCGGAGAGATCAAACATTGGGTTGCTTGTCATCGCCCCATCCCCCTCAAATCGCCACGTAGCCGCCGTCGACCGGCATGATATGGCCGGTGACGAAGCTGGCGGCATCGCTTGCCAGGAAGATGACGGGCCCGACCATCTCGTCGGCACGGCCGCGCCGTTCCATCGGTGTCGTCAGGCGGATGTGTTCATCCATCTCAGGCGTATCATGGCGTTCCGAGCCCCCGCGCATGTGATGTTCCATGTAGCCGGGGTTCACGGCATTGACCCTGATGTTGTGGGGAGCGAGCTCCTGAGCGAAGTGGCGACACATCTGGTCGGCTCCACCCTTGGATGCGCCATAGGTCGAAAGGTTCTCGAACGCGACCAGGCTACCGGTCGAGGAGGTGAAGATGATCGCTCCGCCAGAGCCCTGGGCCACCAGACGTCTCGCCGCTTCCTGGCCGCAGACAAAGGCAGACTTGAGGTTGATGTCGATCATCTCGGCGAGCTCCTCATCGGTCACCTCGATCGCAGGTTTGGCGCGCCCGATGCCGTGGTTGATGACCGCGATGTCGAGTCTGCCATAAGCCTCCAGGGCCTCGTCGAACAAGCGGCAGCATTCGGCCCGGCTGGCGGCATCGAAGGGAATGGCGGTGGCCTCGCCGCCGGCGTCGCGGATTTCAGCGGCGGTCTCCTCGGCATCGGCAGCCGTGCGACTTGCCGTCACCACCCTGGCACCGGCTGTTGCCATGCCTCTGGCCATAGCCTTACCCAGGCCGCGGCCCGAACCGGTGATAACGGCGACCTTGCCGGTGAGGCCAAAGAGTTCTGTGCTCATGGTGTCGCGCCTTTCCCTGCATCCTGCCGGTCAGAGCATGGCAGGCTTTGGGAAAGAAACGCCAGACCAAAAACCTTCAGCGCCCGATCGTCTCGTTGTGTTCCGTGGAATACATGCCGGGTTCGTACCACCACGAACACTGTGCAAGGTTGAGCATGAGAATCAGTGCGATATAGGCCAGGCCATAGGCGCCCAGCTGCATCGCGGTCGCGACATGATCGCGCCAGTGCGTCGCGCCGGCGAAATAGGCTCCGAACAGCGTGCTGTAGGAATTGGCAGCCTCGGCCATGGGATCGACCATCGTCTGCTGGGATTTGGCGACCTTGTAGGCTTCCGGCGTGGTCGAGCGTGCAGCAGCACGCAGGCGCACCGCTTCGGCCCTGCGACGTTCGTCAACTGACTGGCTGTTGTCGCTCATAAATCACCGTTCCTGCTTTTGAAGGGACAACGTCCACATCACCACATTATGCACCGTGCAGCCCGAATCGAACAGATGGACCCGTTCAAGACCTCTTTACCGATGGTTGCCATGACTGTTGTGTTTGGCGGTGACGGTGTTGGCGGGCGTCGATCGGTTTGCCGCCACATAACATTGCAAGGCGATTCCATGGTGACGGTTGGCGCGATCCGCTCTAGGGATGACGACGCAATCTGGTGGAGCCACCATGACGAAACCTGGATCAACTACGGCGGTCACGCGACGGCGCGTCATCGCGGGCGTGGCATCGGCGCCACTGGCCGCGCCGATGGTCGCGCGAGCCGATCAGAAGGCGGTCTGGGCCATGACCACGGCATGGCCCAAGGATGCGCCGGGCGTGGGTGACAGCGCCGCGCGCTTTGCCGCCATGGTCAACCTCATGGCGCCTGACCGGCTGGAGATCACGGTGCATGGCGCAGGCGAGATCGCGGGCGCTTTCGAGGCGCTGGATGCCGTCCAGGATGGCCGCGCCGATCTGCTCCACGGCTCGCCCTATTTCTGGGCTTCGCGTGATCCCTCGCTCAATTTCTTTACCTCGATCCCATTCGGATGACGGCGAATGAGTATTACGGCTGGCTTTCGTTCGGCGAGGGCATGGCGCTCTGGCGTGAACTTTATGAGCGGTTCGATGCCGTACCGTTTTATGCCGGCTCTTCGGGCGAACAGGCCGGGGGCTGGTTCACGCGTCCGATCGACACGATCGAGGATTTCAAGGGTCTGAAAATTCGCATTGCCGGGCTGGCACGCCTGGTTCTCGAGCGCCTCGGCGCCGAAGCGGTGTTGCTGCCGCCCAGTGAGATCGCTGCGGCGATGACCTCGGGCGAACTCGATGCCGCAGACTGGATCGGGCCCTGGAACGACATCGCAGCAGGGCTCTGCAAGGCTGCGCGTTACTACTATATGCCGGGCTGGCACGAGCCCGGGCCCGCGGTTGAAGTGACCGTGGCGCACCGCGCCTGGGAAGCGCTTGATGGTAATCTCAAAGCCATCGTTCAGACTGCCGCAGCCGCCACCGCCCAGGAAACCCTGGCCGATTTCACCTATCACAACATCGCAGCCTATCCCCAGCTCGCCTCGCTGGATGTCGAGATCAGAAGTTTCAGCCCGCAGATCATCGACCGTCTCAAGCTGGAAACCGACGAGGTTGTCTCCAGCCTTGCCGAAACCGACGATCTGGCACGCCGGATCCATGACAGCCATATGGACTTCCTCGCCCGGGCACGGCGTTATTCACCCCACGGATTGCTGGGTTTCCTGGAGTTGCGCGACACATGACCGTTTCCGTTCCCGTTTACGCCACCACCGGTAAACCCTGATGGCACGCAACGACCCCCGCATGGTGGCGCTTGATGCGCTGATGGCCTGTCTTGACGACGGCAAGCCGCTCGACGACCTGCTTGAGCGTGACCGGCGTTATCTCGCCCTGGAAAGCCGCGACCGTGCTTTGGTCCAGACCGTGACCGCCGAGACCTGCCGCCGCCTGGGCCAGATCGACAAGTTGATCCGGGGCTGCATGAAACGCTCGCTGCCGGACAAGGAGCGGGTGCCGCGTGCGATCCTGCGTCTGGCGACGGCACAGCTCGTGTTCCTGGGATTCCCGCACCATGCCGCAGTTTCGACCTCGGTCGATCTGGCGCGCAAGCGGGCCAAGGCTCATGCGCCGCTGGTCAATGCCGTGCTGCGCCGTCTGGGCCGGGAAGGTGAGGAAACCGCTGCCGCCCAGGATGCACCGACACTCAACACGCCGGGCTGGCTCTACCGTTCCTGGCTTGCCGCTTATGGCGAAGAGACCACGCGTGCGATTTCGCTCGCCCATGGCGAACGCGCCGCACTCGATCTCACGGTGGCGTCCGACCCGGTCGGCTGGTCTGCCAAGCTCGATGCCCGTCTGCTGCCGACCGGCGGCCTGCGCCGGGTTACGTCAGGGCCCATCACTGCGCTTCCGGGCTACGATGCCGGGGCCTGGTGGGTGCAGGATGCCGCCGCCTCGTTGCCGGCCCGTTTGCTCGGTGATGTCGCGGGCAAGAGCGTGATCGACATGTGTGCCGCGCCCGGCGGCAAGGCGGCCCAGCTCGCCGCAGCCGGTGCAACGATCACGGCGGTCGATCTCTCCGAGCGGCGCATGGAACGGCTCGTCTCCAACATGGGTCGCCTTGGTTTCACGATGGAAGCGGTCCACGGCGATGCTGCAAGCTGGCGTCCGGCCGAGCTGGTCGATGCCGTGCTTCTCGATGCTCCCTGCAGCGGTACCGGCACGATCCGCCGCCACCCCGATATCGCCTGGACCAAAACCAAGGATGACCCCGTCCGTCTTGCTGCCTTGCAGGCCCGCATGATCGACAATGCGCTGGCCTGCCTGAAACCTGGCGGTCTGCTGGTCTATGCCGTCTGTTCGCTCCAGGCCGAAGAAGGCCAGGACCAACTGGCGCAGGTTCTGGCGCGTCATGAGGGTCTGGTGCACGAACCGGTGAAACCAGACGAAGTCGGCGGCCTGGAAGAGGTGATCGACGCGTCGGGCGCCTTGCGCACCCTGCCCTGCCATATGGCCCAGCACGGCGGCATGGATGGTTTCTTCGCCATGCGCCTGCGCAAGGGCTCTTGAATCGGGGTCCGATCGCCCGGACCGGCACCGGCCCGCTTCCCTCGACGTGTATACGGCAAAAGCCGGGCAAGCCTCCGATCAAGTCGGAGTAAACTCCGCGAACGCCGGCGCCTGAAGCCAAACAAACCAATCCATCCACGGCTTCGCCGTTGTGAAGAATCCCGGAAACTGGTACCTCAACGTCGTGCAACAGACGGTCCGCATCGCCCCATCCATTCTCTCGGCCGACTTCGCCCGGCTGGGTGATGAAATCCGCGCGATCGACGAGGCCGGTTGCGACTACATTCATGTCGATGTGATGGACGGGCACTTTGTTCCCAACATCACAATGGGCCCGCCGATTCTGGGCAAACTCAAGCCCCACACCGCCAAGCCTTTCGATGTCCACCTCATGATCGCGCCGGTCGATCATCTGCTTGATGCCTTTATTGTGGCCGGCAGCGACATCATCACGGTCCATATCGAGGCTTCTCCCCACACCCACCGCACCCTGCAGGCGATCAAGGCGGCGGGCCTGAAAGCCGGTGTGTCGCTCAACCCGCAGACCCCGGCTTCTGCCGTTGCCCATGTCATGGATCTGGTTGATCTCGTGCTGGTGATGAGCGTCAACCCGGGCTTTGGTGGTCAGAGTTTCATCGAAAGCTCGCTCGACAAGATCGCCGAGTTGCGCGCCATGATCGATGCCACCGGGCGGACCATCGATCTGGAAGTCGATGGCGGCGTCACACCCGAAACGGCGCCGCGCGTGGTTGCCGCGGGCGCTGATGTCCTGGTTGCCGGGACCGCCGTATTCAAGGACGGCCTGGCCGGCTACGCGGCCAACATCGCCGCCCTGCGCGGCTGAAGTTGCACGCGTGAGGCTGCCATGGGTGGTCTGATTTCACGTCCTGTCGCGAACCTGAAGGCGATGTATTACGGCAGCCGGCTGTATCGCCTGACCTTGCTGGGGCGTGCGCCCGATCAGGTGTTGCAGGCCCCGACCGATCCCTGGCCCGGCGACGCCGAACGCGGCCGGGTGATGACTGAGGGAACCTGGCGGCTGGCGGGTCAGAGCCTGCAATTCGAGCCCAAGGACGGCGCGCCTGAATGGTATCCCGATGCCGCCTGGACCGGCTGGCTCGAGCAGCTTCACGGCTTTTCCTGGCTACGTGACCTGCGTGAGGCCGGCGGGCCATCGCGCCAGATCGCGCGTCACGCCGTGGCGGGCTGGATGGCCGATTGTGGTTCATGGGACCGTTTCGCCTGGCGGCCCGACATTCTGGGCCGCCGTCTAGTTGCCTGGACAACCCATGGCGGTTTCCTGCTGAACGGGGCCGATGCCCTCTTCCGTCGCCGCTTTCTGCAAAGCCTTTCCGAACAGACACGCCACCTTGCCCGCGTCGTCAATGCCGGGCCCGAGGGGCTGGGCCGGATCGCTGCGGTCAAGGCCCTGCTTTACGCCGGGCTGACCCTGCCCGGTGCGGAAAAGCGGTTTCTCCAGGCGATGCGCCTGCTCGAACACGAACTCGACCGCCAGATGCTGCCCGATGGCGGCCAGCGCGAGCGCAACCCCAGCGTCCAGTTCCGCCTGATGCGCGATCTCGTCGATGTCCGCCTGGCGCTGATCCAGGCGCGCAAGATGGTGCCCGACTGGCTGCAGCAGACGATCGACCGGGCAGCACCCATGCTGCGGTTCTATCGCCATGGCGATGGTGCGCTGGCGTTGTTCAACGGTTCGGTCGAGGAAAGCGCCGAGCTGATCGACAACGTGCTCGCCCTGGGCCAGGCCACGGGCAAGCCGGTCAGCCGTGCCCAGCATACCGGCTACGAACGCCTTGCCGCGAGGAAGACCCTGCTGATCGTCGATGCCGCCGCCCCGCCCGCCGCCGACTTTGCCGCCCATGCCCACGCCGCTCCGCTCGCCTTCGAGATGAGTATTGGGCCCGAACGCCTGATCGTCGCGATGGGAGCCTATATCGGTGCCGATGCTTCCTGGCGTCATGCCGCCCGCGAAACTGCGGCCCATTCGACCATGACGGTCGACGACAAAAGCGCGGTCGAGATCCGCAAGGACGGCAGCCTCGGGCGCACGCCGCGCCAGGTCACGGTCGAGCGCGAGGAACAGGACGGCGCCCAGCTTCTGACTATGAGTCATGACGGCTACCGCCCGCTCGGGCGTCTGATCCACCGACGCTCGCTATACCTCTCCACCGATGGCGAGGATATCCGCGGCGAGGACGTGATCGGTGGCCCCGGTGGCGAACAGTTCGCCCTGCGTTTCCATCTGCACCCGGTGGTCCAGGCCGCCGTCGTCCAGGACGGGCAGGGCGCCCTGTTGCGCCTGCCCTCGGGCGAAGGCTGGCGGCTGCGGTGCTCAGGCGGCGTGCTTGAGCTGACCGACAGCGTCTATCTGGGCACCGGTGCGATGCGCCGCAGCCAGCAGATCGTCATCTCCGGTGGTCTCAACGGCGAACGCACGGAAGTAAAATGGACCCTGACGCGGGTCCCCCCACCGGTCAAGAAAACCCGGCGACGCGCCAAGGTCGAGGATGACGTGCCGGTGCTGGAGTGAGAGCCCGCAGCAAGAATCGGGTGGCCTGCCAAACACGGCCGCTACCTCTTCGTTGCTGAAGAGGAGGAGAACGCGATGGATATCTATCATATCTGGGCCAGCCTGAAGGCCGGGATCAAGGACACCGAGTTTTCCGATGCGGTGCACAGCTATCTCGGTCATCTCAAGGCAGAGGGTGGTGTCGCGGGTTACCGCGTGACGCGGCGCAAGCTGGGTCTGGGTCATCCCAACCTGCCGGAATGGCACATCACGCTGGAGTTCGAATCGATGGCGCAGATGGATGGCGCCTTCAACGCGGTCTCGTCGCGCGCCGATCCGGTCGAGAGTTTCCATCACGCGGTCAATTCCAAGGTCGAGGACGTCTTTTTCGCGCTTTACCGCGATTTTCCCGATGACCACCGGGTCAGCGGCGAAGAGAAGTTCTGAGCACGACGTTGATGCCGGTGAGTGTGGCGGGCGCTCTGATTTTCACGCGGAGGCGCGGAGTTTTAGCGTACCCGCGATGCTCCGGCTGCGGTCACCCTGTTGTTTGATCGCTTCGCGCGGCCTTCTCCGCGGCTCCGCGGCTCCGCGTGATTCTTCCCTGTTTCAGCCATGTTCGGCGATCAGTTCGGCGAGGTAGGTGTTCACCACGTCCGGTGCGTGGCGGTTGAGCGAGACGTGACCCAGGCCGGGGAGTTCGTGGTAGTGGCCGTCCTGTGCCGCTTCGGCGACTTTCCTGACCAGTTGCGGCGGGGTCTGGACGTCTTCGGCGAATGCGACCGCATGGATCGGGACCGGACAGGTCTTGAGGCCTTCGGTGACGTCGTAATCCAGGCAGGGCTGCCACTGGGCAATCAGCATGTCGGGGTCGCGGCCGGAAAAGCGCGGGGTGTAGGCGGCCTTGATGCGCTCCCACAGTTCATCATCGGCAAGTGCCTGGGCGGGATAGGCAAAGGCGGCATAGTGGCAGGCGGCGAAATCTGCCGGCATCTCCAGCGTGTGGTTGGCGCGGGCGTCGATCTCGGCCTGCATCCAGTCGCGGGTAAAACCGGTGATCTGGGCGGCTGTGCCCATCGGTATCGCCAGGCGGACGAGATGGGGATAGTCGATCGCGACCTGCTGGGTGATCAATGCACCCATGGAAAGCCCGGTGAGGATCACCGGCGGGTTGCAGTAGGCTTCGATGATCGCGGCGCAATCGGCGCCGAACTGTTTCATCGACCAGGGCGGGGGTGAACTGGTGGTTTCGCCCACGCCGCGCGGGTCATAGGCGGTACAGCGCAGGTCGCCGTGGAAGTGATCGAACTGGTCGGCCCAGTAATGGGCCGGGCTGTCGCCGCCGGGAACCCAGACGATATCGGGTCCATCACCGGCCTGGGCGACGCGAAAGCGGGCGCCGAGTGCCTCGTGATAGGTGATCCGTGCCAGTTCTTCGAAACTTGCCATCTTCCACATCCTCACAACCAGATCGTGAGGGTAGAACCAGTTAAAGTGGCACGCAAAGCATGGACATAAGCCGCTGTCAGGCTAGAGTCCGCCACACGAATCACATTCGATATTTCACCAAAGACACGAGGGCAGTCATGGCACGTCAGGCCGCAAAGCAGAAACTCTCCCAGATCGCCAAGGCGAAGGGCATCAAGTATTTCCTGATCAGCTTCTGTGATCTGGCCGGTGTGGCCCGCTCCAAGCTGGTGCCGGCACAGGCGATCGACGGCATGGTGCGCGACGGCGCCGGTTTTGCCGGTTTCGCCACCAATCTCGACCTGACCCCGGCCCATCCCGACATGTTCGCCGTGCCTGATCCCTCGTCGCTGATCCAACTGCCCTGGAAACCGGAAGTCGGCTGGCTCGCGGGCAACCTGATGATGTCGAACAAGGAAGTCGATCACGGTCCGCGCAATGCTCTTCGCCGTATGACCGCCCTGGCCGAGAGCAAGGGTTACTACATGAAGACCGGCGTCGAGTGCGAGTATCACCTGATCAACGCCGACGGCACGGACATCTCCGACGCGCGCGATACCATGGACAAACCCTGCTACGACCAGCAGGCCCTGATGCGCCGCTATGACGTCATCTCCGAAATCTGCGACGCCATGCTCGAACTGGGCTGGGGCCCCTATCAGAACGACCATGAGGACGCCAACGGCCAGTTCGAGATGAACTGGGATTTTGACGATGTCCTGCTGACCGCCGACCGCCACATGTTCTTCAAGTTCATGGTGAAGTCGATCGCCGAGAAACACGGGCTGCGCGCGACCTTCATGCCCAAGCCCTTCAGCCATCTGACCGGCAATGGCTGTCACACCCATGTCAGCCTGTGGGACAAGACGGGCAAGAAGAACCTGTTCCATGACCCCAAGGGTGAGCTTGGCATCTCCAAGATGGCCTACAACTTCCTGGGCGGCGTCCTGGAACATTCCGAAGCGTTGACCGCGATCTTCAATCCCACGGTCAACAGCTACAAGCGGATCAACGGTTCGACCACGACTTCGGGTGCGACCTGGGCGCCCAACACGATCAGCTATACCGGCAACAACCGCACGCACATGGTGCGTATCCCCGATGAGGGCCGTTTCGAGTTCCGTCTGATGGATGGCGCGACCAATCCTTATCTTGCCCAGGCCGCCCTGCTGGCAGCCGGTCTTGAAGGCATCGCCAACAAGACCGACCCGGGCAAACGCATGGATAACAACATGTACGAGGTCCGTCGCAACGCCGACCTGAAGAAACTCAACGTCAAGCGCCTGCCGCTCAACCTGATGGATGCGGTGCGCGTGACCGAAAAGAACAAGATGCTGAGAAGTTATCTGGGCGACGAGACCATGAACGCCTTCCTGCGCATGCAGGCGCGCGAGTGGAACGATTATGCCCGTCACCTGACCCAGTGGGAACGCGATCACACGCTGGACTGCTGAGGCAGCGTTTTGTTCGGCAGAGCTGGTGTTGCGCGATCGGTTCCGGTCGCGCAACATTTCTTTGTTCCACTGCGTTGCCGCGATACCAGGAGACACCTGTGGACCCGATGACGACGGATGAATTCGAGGAACTCAAGGCTGATGTTCAGCGCTGGTACTGGTGGGGAGTGCCCACCTTGTTCCGCTCACCCTGGAACGAGGATCCCGCAGAATGCGACATTGCCCTGGTCGGTGTGCCCCATTCCTCGGGTAACGGCTCGACCGAACGCGACCAGCATCTGGGTCCACGTGCCCTGCGCCATGTCTCGGGCAGCATGCGCCGCCCTCATGGTGTCTTCGACTTCAATCCCTGGGAAGCCTGCCGGGTGCACGACATCGGCGACGTGCCGCTTCCCGAAGCCATGGACAACGAACTCTGCGTCGCGCGCACGGAGGCGTTCTACAGGCGGATTGATCAGGCAGGCGCCTTTCCGGTCTCGATCGGCGGTGATCACAGCATCACGGGCCCGATCCTGAAGGCGATCGGCGGGCCGGGTGCAAAACTGTCGGATGGCCGGCCGGTCGCACTGGTGCATTTCGACGCGCACCGGGATTCCTATACGCACATGCCCCATTGGCTCGGCGCAAAACGCTCTGCAGCCCACTGGGCCGCCTACACCGTGGAGGAAGGCTCGGTCGACGGGCACCGCAGCACACAAATCGGGATTCGCGGCCATGGCATGAAGACCGTTCATGGCGGTGTCGATGATGTGTTGGGTTATCGGATCGTGCCTGCCAGTGAGTTTCATGCATTGGGGGTGGAGAGCACCGTCGCCTTGCTGCGTGAGCGTATCGGCGACGCACCGGTCTACATCACCTTTGATTTCGATGCGCTCGACAGCTCGATCGCGCCGGGTGCGGCCAATCTGGAGTGCGGCTCCACCGGCATGACGATGGACGAGGCGACCGGCGTGTTGCGTGGTTTGTGCGGGCTCAACGTGATTGGTGGTGACGTGGTCTGCCTGATTCCAACCAAGGACAATCCCAACAACATGACGGCGATGGCGGCCGCAGCGCTGATGATCGATATGGTGGCGTTGATCGCCGACCGGATCGGGAACCGCTGACACAACAGCGACATACGAGAACGACGGGAGAAACGCCCTGATCATCGTCTTTGGCTCTCTCAATATGGATTTGATCGTGCCGGTGCCGCATCTGCCGCAGCCGGGTGAAACCGTGCTGTCGCCCAGCCATGCCAAGGCGCCGGGCGGCAAGGGTGCCAACCAGGCGGTCGCGGCGGCCCGCGCCGGGGCCGAGGTCGTGATGGTCGGTTGCGTCGGGCGCGATGGTTTTGGGGATGAACTGCTCGAGATCGTCTCGGCTGCCGATGTCGACACCAGCCTGATCGATCATGTCGAGGCGCCGACCGGGATTGCCCTGGTGACAGTCGCCGATGACGGCGAGAACCAGATCATTGTCGCCAGCGGCGCCAACATGGCGGCTGGCCACGAGATGGTGAGCGATGATCTGCTGGGTGAATGCTCGACCGTCCTGCTCCAGATGGAAACACCGTTGCGCGAGGTCTTCACCCTGACGGGCCGTGCCAAGGCGGCGGGCAAGCGGGTGATCCTGAATGCGGCGCCTGCCGGGCCGATCATGCCCGAAACACTCGATATCCTGATCGTGAACGAAGGCGAAGCTGCTGTCGTTGCCGCCGAGATCGGCCTGGAGGAGCGTGCCGCCGGCGATGTCGCCCAGCGCCTGGCTCAAACCCACGGCTTGACCACGATCGTCACACTGGGTGCCCAAGGTGCTGTGGCAATCGGCCCCGACGCGCACTGGCGGATAGGCAGCCTGGTGGTCCAGCCGGTTGATTCGGTCGGCGCCGGCGATGCCTTCAGCGGCGTATTTGCCGCGGGCCTCGACAACGGCATGGAACTGGCTGATGCGCTGCGTTGTGCTGCTGTCGCTGGCTCACTGACCTGCCTGGAACATGGCGCGATGCCGGCGCTGCCCGACGCCGAAGCGATCGATGCGCGCCTGGCGGAACTGGCCCCGGCGGAGCCATTCTAGATCGGCCCTGGAGCAAATCGGGTGCATCCGCTCTAAGCCTCGACGACCTTCGCGCCCATCGCCTCGATCAGCGCGGTCGGGCGGATGTGGTTGGTGTCGATGTAGTGGCTGTGGCGGGCGCGATTGTCGTTGCTGGTTGTTGCCGCCTTGACGTCGATCAGACACAGGTCATGGGCCTGGGCAGCGTCGCGCAGGCGTTCGTTGAAGCGCGAGATGATCGACAGGAACGCGATCCGGTCATGGTCCATCAAAAGGTTCGTCGTCACATTCGTCATCGGTGGTGTCTGTAGCCACAGGGTCCAGCCGCGCCGGTTGGCCTCGTTCATCATGAAGGCGACGTATCGGGCGACAAGCCCGTCGACCATCGCCTTCCAGTCGGCTGCCGGATCCTTCTGGACGACCCGTATGATGCCCTCCTTGTAGCGGCAGTCCAGTTCTCCAAAGGCTGCAACGACGGTGCTGCCGGCCGGCAAGCGGTCCGCGATGGCGTGGAAGAAGCTGCGATAGGGGCCGGGTTCATTGCGAACCAGGTGCCAGGCCTTGCAACCGAACGCCAGATGGCTCTGTAACCGGGTCATGGCGCCATCAAGCTCGATTGTCAGGTTCGCGGCGGTCAGCACATGGCTGTCGCCAACGACATGAACGACCTGTTCGCAATCTTGGCCATAGGCGGCGGGATTGTCGCGGCGCCAGGTCATCAGGCCGTCGAGGATCGCGCCATAAGTGATGAAGACCGAGCGGTTGGGCGCATCCACGGCGGCATTGCCGGCCTGGGGCTGGGCTTCAATCAGCAGATCGCCACAACGCACGGGATCGTCGTCACGCCAGGCGGCAATCGCCTTCACCATGGTCTCGCCGAAGCGTTGTGCCGGTGCCGGTGTCGGCGCCAGGGCCGCGAGCGCGTCCATGCGCCCAAGACCGAACAGCGCCAGGGCGTAGTGATGGTTGGGATCGATCGCGGGCTTGGGCGCGGCGCGAACCTGTTCCATCAGATCAGCGGTCTCTTCCAGCGCGCCGCGGCGATAGGCCAGCGTTGCCATGAGCTGGAGAGCACCGGTGAGATCGGGCTTCAGGGCCAACGCGCGTTCGGCGGCAGCCCTTGCTTCGTCGCGGCGATTGAGACGCTCGAGCAGAACGCCTTCCTGGAGGTGCCCGGTGGGATCGCGAGGATTGAGCTGTCGGGCCTGCTGCTGGGCCGCAAGGGCGCCTTCGACGTCGCCGGTCCCCAACAGGACCTCGGCACGCGAGCGGATGATCTCGGGCTTGTTGGGATGCTGTTCGGAAAAACGATCGAGGATGTCGAGGGCCGCGGAAGCATCGCCGTCCTGATAGGTCACAATCGCCAGCATGCAATGGGCGCGGATATGGCCCGGATCGATCCGGCAGATATCACGCAGCACACTGGCCGCCTGATCGCGGGCGTCCGCGCGCAGGTGACTCATGGCTGTCTGGATCATGGACTCGGCAATGGCCATGGCTTCAGGTCATTTCAGGTTTGGGTGCTCACGATGCTGTTCGTCGCCACGGCGGCCGAACAGCATCGTGACGTTGATGCGGCGGTTTTCGTACCCCGGTTTGAACGTCAATGCACCCGTTTCGTGAAACAGATCGGAATTGAACAACACCGCACGGTTCTGGCGGTGGGCAACGGTGACTGCTTTTGCTCCGGCATCGGCCAGAAAAGCACGGACCGCCGGGGTGTCGCGGTTGTAGTGGGCGAAGTCCCAGTCGAGCGGTGCTTCGCGGTCCCAAACCACCAGGCCGCCGCCTTGCGGGTCGAGATTGGCCTCGTCGGGGGTGAGCCAGAAGTTGACGTTCACGGCCGCGGCATCGGCATGCATGCGGATACCCGATAACCGGCTGTCGTACTTGAAGGCCCAGGTTTTGCGCAGGGTATGGGGTCCCAGCACATCGGGCATGGCGTGGCGTAGTTCCTCAGAGATCTGAAGCAGCAGAGGGCAGGAGAAACCCTCTTCCTGAAAGGCGCCGAGATAACCGTTGTCGTAGCGGAACTCGTACCAGATTGTCGAAGCCAGACAGAAATGGCGCAGGCCTGCGAGTGCTTCGGGGGTGAGCAAATCTTCACCCCAGGCGATGCCCGGCGGGTTGTCGCGATACATCGCCTCGGCGGCTGCGCCATTGAAATCTGGCGAAACCGCGGGCCCATCGAGCGCCGCACCGGGATCGAGGTGGACCAGCCTGTTGTAGAACGGCGCGATCTCGCGCCGTGTGACCATTGGCAGCGGCACCATGTGGGTGTCGGCCTCCGGCGCCGCCAGGGCGTCACGGGTTGCCTCATAGACTGCAATGGTTTCGTCGTATTGCGGTGGCAGCACGCCGGTGGAACGCAGGTAACCAAGCTGCTCGATATCGTGCTCCAGCTTGGTCCGGCTGGTCATGGTAAGGCTGCGATCCTGCCCGGCGGGACGGCCTGGCTTGCGCTGGATCAGGTGCGAGTGGTCATAGGCGGCAAACCCCTCGGCAACAGAACCCATATCGACCAGGGTGTTGCCGAGATTGTGCCAGGCAGGTGCGAAATCGGGATCGCGCTCGGTCACCTGGCGCAGATGCTCTGCGGCTTCGCTGAAACGTTCCAGGCGGCGCAGTGCCGTGCCCAGGTTGTAACGCGCGGCGCGATTGTCCGGCTCTGCCGAAACGACCGGTTCCAGGAGGCCCACGGCTTCACCGGCATCGCCATGTTCGGCGAGCAGGCCGGCCAGATTGCTGCGGATGCCGGCATGACCGGGGATCGCCTGGTCTGCGTCGCGCAACACGGTGATGCAGGTGTCGAGACGCCCGGCCTTGCGATGCAGCGAGGCGAGCGCCAGCCAGGCATCGGGCAGGCCCGGATTGAGTCGCAAGGCGGCATCAAGATCACCTGCCGCGCCTTCTTCGTCGCCCAGTCGGAGCCGTGCCACGCCGCGGCTGGCGAAGGCGTCCGGGCGTTCGTGGCCAGCTTCGATCAGTCGATCAAGCTCGGCCACACCGGTCACCAGATCGCCAGACTGCAGCAACATCAGGGCGAGCGCATAGCCGCGATCGGCATCGCCCGGCGCTGCGGCAACGAGTTCGCGGCAGGCCGCAAGGCCGCTGTCACGGTCGCCGCTTTGAAAGCGCCGGATTGCAGCCTGCAGTTCGTTCTGCGAGGGCGTCTGATTCTGATCCACAGCGGCACTATGCCTTGCCGCGGCGAGCGCCTGCAAGACATCTGCAGGCGCGAACGGTCTCAGGCGAGATCGGCCGCCAGAGAGTGCCGCGATGCCCCGGCGATCATCGCACCATGGCCATAGTTTTCGTGTTCGATATCAAGGCTGGCGCGAATGCCCGCATCCTTGAATGCGGTGGCAGCGGCATCGTCGAAGCGGAAGATCAGGAAGTGCACGCTGCTGGTCTTGCCATCCGGCGTGTTGCGTTCTGTTTCTTGAAGTGGCTCGCCCGAGATCGCGTGGTCGCCGACGCGCAGCACGATCTTCTCATCGATCCAGCCCAGCTTGCGCAAAGTAGTGTTGCGCCGGTCCTCGTCATCAATCTCGATCATCATGGTGCAGCGCAGATCGCGGCCGCCGGGGACGAGCGGATTGTAGGCTTCGAGCTCGTCGGCAATCTGCTCTTCGCCGCCCTTTTCGATATAGAGCATCTCGTGAATCTGGTGCCACATCGTGTCGCGGTTTTCGAAATAGAACGACACGAACGGGCCGACATCGATTCGCCGGCTCTCCTTGATCCCCCGAACAACCTGGCGCAGTTCCTTGCGCCGGGCGGTGTAGTCGGCGGGGTCAATGATGTCGTCACGGCTGAGCTTGTTCATCGTGGTGCTCTATTTCAATGGGTTGGAGACCGAATCACGGCCCAGGTCGAGGCGACCTGATCCGATCGGCTCTTGGTCACGCGCCGGGCAGGCCATAGGCCCGGGCGATCAGTTGAATTGGATGGGCCGCGGCCGGCGGCGGTGTGTCGCGCCCGTCCATCTCCTCGACGCCCTGACGGATGTGGATGCCGGCAAGCGGGCATTCCGAGACAACATAGCCGGCGCCTTCGGGATCGTGCTTGGCGGTGTTGCGTACCACCGGTTTGCCGACCTTCATGCCGATCTCGAAGGTTCCCTTCTTGATCCCCCAGGCACCGCCATGGCCAGAACAGCGCTCGATCACGTTGACCTTGGTCTCGGGGATCATGCGCAGCATCTCGGCTGCCTTGGCTCCCATGTTCTGGGCCCTGGCATGACAGGCGATATGGAGCGTGACCGGGACATCAAGGGTTGCCATGCCCTCGACCAGGCCTTCGTTCTTGGAGAGTTCGATGACGTATTCGCTGATGTCACGGGTCGCCTCGGCCAGGCGTTTGACATCGGGATCGTCAGGCACGATCAGCGGCCATTCGAACTTCATCATCAGGGCACAGGAAGGTACCAGCGCGACGACGTCGTAACCCTGATCGACATACGGCAGCAGGGCCGCGGCGACGGTCTTGGCGCGTTTGGTGACTTCGGCCAGGTCACCCAGTTCCAGCTTGGGCATGCCGCAACAGGCCGGGTGCACAACTTCGGTCTCGACCCCGTTATGGGCCAGGACACGGCGTCCTGCCTCGCCGATCGCGGCATCGTTCCAGTTGGTAAAGCAAGTCGCATAGATTACGGCCTTGCGCCCATGGGCGGGGGCATCGGGGTTGGCCTTGAGCGGATCGGCCTTGGCCTGGGCGACCAGGCTCCTGGGGTTGAATTCGGGTAGTTCGGCCTTGGCGTCGATCCCGGCGACGGCCTCCATCACCGGGCGGGTCAGGCCGTTGCCCTTCTTGCAGGCCCAGTTGGCCAGCGGCGAGAAGGTTGTGCTGAGTTTTCCGTTGGCATCGGTTTCGGCGATCTTGCGGTCGATAAAGCCGACTTCGCCGCGCTGGAACTCGGCAACCCTGGCCCGCAGCATCAGATGGGGGAAATCGAGGTCGAATTCATGGGGCGGAACATAGGGGCACTTCACCATGAAACACATGTCACAGAGGGTGCAGGCATCGATGACCGGCTGGAAATCCTTACTCTCGACGGTCTCGAGTTCACCCGATTCTGAATCGTCGATTAAATCGAACAGGCGCGGGAAGGAATCACACAGGTTGAAGCAGCGGCGACAGCCGTGACAGACGTCGAAAACGCGGCGCAGTTCGGCATCGATCTTGTCGGGATCGACGAACTCCGGATTCTGCCAGTCGATGATATGGCGTGTCGGGGCGTCGAGGCTGCCTTCGGCTGTGGACATGTCACGGTCTCCAGAATGGCCGGCGATGTCTTGGCCGACCTACAGGGTTCGCAAACTCCGCTTGGGTTCGCGCTACCCGATCATCGATGTCGTCAAGGCTGATGGGGCCGCCGACCGCTCCGGCAGGCGGCCCCGGATCCGAATCAGTCGTCGAGAGTATCCAGAGCTTTCTGGAAACGTCCGGCGTGGCTCTTTTCAGCCTTGGCCAGGGTCTCGAACCAGTCGGCGATCTCATCGAAACCTTCGTCACGCGCGGAACGCGCCATGCCCGGGTACATATCGGTGTACTCGTGGGTTTCGCCGGCAATCGCTGCCTGCAGGTTGTTTTCGGTCGAGCCGATCGGCTTGCCGGTAGCGGGGTCGCCGGTCTCCTCGAGAAACTCGAGATGGCCGTGGGCGTGGCCGGTCTCGCCTTCTGCGGTCGAACGGAACACGGCCGCGACGTCGTTGTAACCTTCGACGTCGGCCTTCTGTGCGAAATAGAGATAGCGACGGTTGGCCTGGCTCTCACCGGCAAACGCGGCCTTCAGATTGTCTTCGGTCTTGGTGCCACCAAGCGACATGGGTCTCTCCCTGTTTCCGGCGCCCCAAACGAGCGCCAACGAGCAATGATGCTGAACGACGAGGGTGTGTCACCTCGTACCCACAGTATTTGGAATGGTTCTAAGATGGTTTCAAGCCATCGGCGCAAAAAAGGTTACAGCCGGGTACTACTCTTCAACCGTTTTGCGGCGTAACTCTGATGACCACCTCGACCCCATCCACTTGCGTCCCTGTGGGCGGGGCCGGCAAATCAACCACCAAAACACGGTCTGCGGGAATATCGGTCAGTTCCTGGCTCACGGTGTTGAAGAAGTGGTGGTGCGGTCCGGTATGGGTGTCGAAATAGGCGCGGCCCGAATCAACCACGACCTCGCGCAGCAACCCGGCCCGGGTGAACTGGTGGAGCGTGTTGTAGACCGTTGCCAGTGAAACCTGGGCATCGTCCTGGATCGCCTCGCGATGCAGAACTTCGGCCGTGACGTGACGGTTGCCGTCGCGAAAAAGCAGGCCTGCGAGTTCTTCACGCTGGCGCGTCGGGCGCAGGCCAGCGGCGCGCAGACGCTGGCGCAGGGTTTCGATCGCTGTGGAATCAATCTTGATCATGGTTTTCCATATAGGGCCCTAATCTAGAATTACTACAAACTTGTCGCTGAAATCAGCGGGTCGGAGTCAGGTTCCAGGCGCGCGTGCACGCATGCCCACAACCGTTGCAACGACGCCGGCGTTGAGCGAAATGTGGTTCAAAGGACCGATCAGGCCCGCGAGCGGACTGCAGTCGGCTGTTCCCGGGGACCCGGGCTTGCCTTGGGTCGGAGCGGTAATCCGGCAGCCCGGAATCGCGCTCTGGAGAGCGGCGATCAGATCGTGTTCGTCAGTCAGGTTTTCGGTGATGTCACTGGCATGGGCGCCCCTGATTTCAGTTTCGGCGCAACGCACGAAGGTTTCGGCGACCTCTTCGACATATTCGACACGATGGCACCAGCGGGTCGGCAGAAGGTAGTCTTCGCCAGCTACAGCCGCCGCTATGGCATCGTTCACAAAGGCCGTGGCGCCCGATTCGCGGCCCGGGCCGTAGACGATTGCCGGGCGCAGGCCGACGCTGGCGATGCCGCGGTCATGCAGGCGGGTTGCGGCATATTCCTCGTTCCAGTGTTTGTAGGTGCCATAGACCGTTTTCAGCGCCCCATTGTTGCCGCGTGCCGTGGCGGCAGCGGAGCTGGCATAAACGACATGGTGGCAACCGGCATCGGGGGCGGCCTCGAAAATGTTGATGTGGCCGATTACGTCGATCCTGGCCCCGGTCACGGGGTCGTCCCTGCAGACCGGAATCAGGACGGCGGCAAGGTGGATCACCATCTCCGGTGCGGCCGCGCGAAAGAGGGCATTCACGTCATCGGGCTCGGCGATATCGCCGGCGCGCCAGGTGACGGCATCGGCCGGGCCATCCCCGGCGATGCTGCGCAGCTTGCTGTCATCGGGAGTGCGGTCAAAGGCCGTGACCGTCCAACCGTTTTCAAGCAGCTGCTTGATCGTCCAGGAACCGATGAAACCAGCCGCGCCGGTTACAACAATGGATCGGGACATAAATCACCTCGTTTGGGGAAACCGGATTGCCGCAACTGACTACCATTGCATCCGGGTGCGGTCCATGATCGGGCCATGATGAAGCTCTCCGAATCCTTTCTGGCTGCACTGGCGGATGTACTTGGCCCCAACGGCCTGCGCTGTGACGATGTCGCTGGAACGATCGATCCCGGTATGGACCCCCGCAATCTCGATGCTGGTGTCCTCGCCCTGCCAGCCAGCACCCAGGAAGTACAGGCCCTCGTGCGGCTGTGCGTCGAACACGGTGTAACCATCGTGCCCCAGGGTGGCCGCACGGGCCTTGCCGGCGGGGCGCAATCACAGCCCGGCCAACTCATCGTGGCGACGACAAAGATGAACAAGATTGTCGAGGTCGATCCAAAGGGCGCCACCGCTGTGGTTGAGGCCGGTGTCGTGCTGTCGGCCCTGCAGGAGGAGGCGGCCGAACACGGCCTTTCCACCGCGATTGATCTTGGCGCACGCGACAGCGCCACAATCGGCGGCCTGATCTCAACCAATGCCGGGGGCATCGAAGCCTTCCGTTTCGGCACCATGCGCCACCGGATCCTGGGGATCGAAGCGGTGTTGCCCAGCGGTGAGATCGTCAGCGATCTCAAGCGCGTGGTGAAGGCCAACGAAGGTTACGACATCAAACAGCTTTTGATCGGCGCCGAAGGCACGCTTGGCATCGTCACCAGGGCAGTCGTCAACCTGGTGCCGCTGGATGGCGAGACCGCAACCGGCCTGGTGAGCTGCCCCACGTCAGGTGATGCCCTGGCGCTTTTCAAGCGGCTTCGGGCAAGCCAGAAGGCAACGCTGGTCGCCAGCGAGATCATGTGGCCGGGTTTTGCCCGTGCAACCTCAGCCGCGCTGGGGCTTGATGCGCTCACCGCGTTTGCGCCCGATGATCACGTTTATCTTCTGGTCGAAATGGCCGGCGAAACGAGCGACGGCACCCAGATGATCGTGGAAGAGCTTCTGGGCGACGCCCTGGAGGCGCAAGAGGCGAGCGACGCCGTGCTGGCCAAGAGCGCCGAGGAACGCCGCCGCATGTGGCTGATCCGCGAAGAGAGCTTTGAAGCCGACAAGGCCATGCCGCACGGTTTCTGGTACGACATCTCCGTTCCCCATGCCTGTCTGGAACGCTACACCGACGATCTATTCCCCCGCATGGCGGCGATCGATCCGGCTTTGGTGGTGTTCATGTTCGGCCATCTGGGCGACGGCAATCTCCATCTCACCATCACCCGCGGCACGCCGATGGAGGAACTCCACGACAGGGTCAACACAGTGCTCTTCGAGGGGCTGATGGAGGCCGGCGGCTCGTTCAGCGCCGAACACGGTATCGGGCTGGAGAAACGCCAGCTCCTTCGGGAACGCGGTTCTGCGGAGAAAAACGACGCGATGCACGCGATCAAGGCGGCACTGGATTCCGCCGGAATCATGAACCCGGGCAAGGTGATCTGAGAACTGCTCTGTTTGAGAGGCATGTGTTGCGCGCTTAACTCCGGCAGGGCAAAAATCCTGCAACGATCGAGGGAGCCAGACGGCCATGCGTACCGATGCGGCTATCCAGGGTCTCCTCCATGCCGACGAGATGGTGTCGGACTGGATGACCATCGAGCAGAAGGACACCGATCTTTTCGCAAAGCTGACCGATGACGAAGACCCGATGCACAACGACCCGGAGTGGTCTGCGACAACCCATTGGGGTGGCACCATCGTGCAGGCCGCTCATGTGTTGTCACTGGGTGTGGGCCAGGTGACCTCGCTGCCGGTGCAGACCGTCTCCGACGGGGGCCACTACGTCCTCAACTACGGTTATGATCGGGTCCGGGTCATCTCGCCACTGCGTGTCGGCCATCCCTTTCGTTATCGCGGCAAGATTGTCGACGTGCGGGAAAAGTCCGGCGACGCCTATGTCATCAAGGTCGATGTTCAGGGCCGGGACGAACCCTTCATGGTTTATGAAGGACTGATCTATTGGGCGAAGAACCAGTCCATGGAAAAACCCGCGAGCGCATCGTAACGCCATGACGATGCTCGATGAGTCGGCAGCCTGGCGGGCGCAGCGAGAACAGGCCTTTGCTGCCGAGGCCCCGGCGTCGCTGGGTGCGCTGCTCGAGCGGGCCGCGCGTGACCACGGCGACGCCATCGCCATCGACCTCTTCGAGCGCGGCACAAGGCTGAGCTTCGCCCAATGGGATGACCGGTCGCGGCGTCTTGCGAGCGGGCTCCGCGGTCTTGGCCTCGAACGGGGCATGCATGTCGGTGTCCTGCTGGAGAACGTCGTCGAGTTTCCGGTGACCTGGCTGGCGCTGGCACGCATGGGGGCGTTCTGGTGCCGATGAACCCCCGCTACACGCCCACCGAGCTTCAATACGTCATCACCGACGCACAGATACGGCATCTGGTGATCGGGCCGGAATCGGTCGAGAAGATCGACGAGGTCAGCCACCAGGGGCCGGATGCGGCCCTCGATACGTTCATGGTCGTGGGCGATACCACGCCGCCCGAGGGCTACACCGCCTGGAATGATGTTCTCGAGAGTGGGTCGCCTGATTTTGTCCCGGTGCAGCCGGTCGGGCCGTCTGACCTGGCGTCGATCCAGTACACTTCGGGAACCACCGGGTTTCCCAAGGGCTGCATGCAAAGCCACCGCTTCTGGCTGGTATGCGGTTTCAACCAACATGCCATGCCCGAGGTTTTCACCACGGGTTCGATCCTGGGCGAATCACCGTTTTTCTATCTTGATGCCCTGCTGATGACCTCGCGCAGCCTGTTCCAGGGCGCGACCCTGTTTCAGGCTGAACGCATGAGCCTGCGCAAACACCATGGCCGCCTGACCGGCACCCGATGCGAGTGTGCGTTTTCTCCCGTACTGGATGACGAACCGGGGCCGGAGGAACGCGAACACAACATTAAGATGTTCATCTGTGTTGCCGGGTCGCCCCGGGAGAACGCGGACGTCGAGCGGCGCTACGGTGCGCCGGTGCGCGAGCTCTACGGCATGACGGAAGTGGGGATCGCACTGGGTGTGCCCTATCGTGTCGACGACCCCTCGATCATCGGCACCTGCGGCGTGCCCTATCCGCTCTACCAAGCAAGGGTCGTGGACGATTCTGGTGGGCTGTGCCCGCCCGACACTCCCGGCGAACTCCAGATACGCGGCCCCGGTGTCATGGAAGGTTACTGGAACAAGCCCGAGGCCAATGCCAGGAGCTTTTCGGATGGCTGGTTCCGCACCGGCGACCTCTTCGCCAGGACTGCCGGCGGCTACTTCCGCTACGTCGGTCGCTTCAAGGACATGATCAAACGCAGTGGTGAGAATATCTCCGCCGTCGAAGTCGAAACCGTGATGCGCCAGTTCCCGTCGATTGAGGAGGTCGCGGTCATTCCGGTCAAGCACCGGATTCGCGGCGAGGAGGTCAAGGCCTTCATCACGCTTCACCCCAAGGTTACTGAAGCGACGTTCGATTATCGCGCGCTCCACGACCACTGCAGCCAACACCTCGCCTCGTTCAAGATGCCCCGCTAAATCGAGACCGTAAGGGCATTCGATCACACGCCTTCGGCCAAGATCAAAAAGAATGATCTCGTCGCGAACGACAGTCTGATGGGCAACTGGGACTACACGATCAATGCCAGAATCGAGGTGGAGATAACCTGACGGCCTCGTTCTCTGACGTACCGGTTCCCATCTGGCTCCGGACTGACGACGAGATCCTCGCAAGTTTCCGGAAAATCGAGGCAGGCCGCAGCCTCAAGCCGGAAGCCTGGTTTGCATCCCACCCGCAGTTGGCGGAATGCGGCAAAGAGCAGCTCTGATCACAATATTGCTCGCCACCTGACCGGGCGGCAAGCCGGAGCCTACTGGCCCGATTGCAGGCGATCCATCAGTTGCGCCACGGTGGGCACGAAGCCGTTGGCATACCAGGGATCGCTGGCGAAGCGGTAGGCATTGTGGCCGGCGAACATCAACTGGGTTTCGATATCCTCGGAATGGCTGACCTGCTGCAGGGTCTTCTGGATGCAGAAGCTGCGCGGATCCGGCTTTTTGCCGGTGGTGCCGCCTTCATCGTTTTTCCAGTTCGAGAATCGGCACTGGCTGAGGCAGCCCATGCATCCGACCTGATGGCTGCGGATCTGGCGCGACTTTTCAGGCGTCACGAAAACGACGGTGGAATCCGGTGTCTTGAGCTGCTCGGTGAAGCCGGCTGCGACCCAGGCCTCGACACGTTTGAGATCCTGTGGGGTGAGATAGATCGCGCGGCCGCGCGGACCAAAGGCGTACTCAACGACTTGGTCGCCGTCCGGTTTGGTGGAATAAGCGACCTGGCGTTCGTTGCGGCCTTTGAGTTCCAGCAAAAAGCTGTTCTCGACTGCCGATGAATAGAACCCGGTCGGGCTGAAACGGTTGAGGTAGATCTCGCCCTCGCGCAACGTCGGCAGACGGCGCTTCCAGGTGTTCGAGATCGGGCTTTCCTGGGTCAGCAGTGGCCGTGTGCCGAACTGGAAGGCAACCGGGCCGACTTCGGTATTATCCAGCCAGTCTTCCCACTCGTCGATGCGCCAGACACCACCGGCCATGAAAATCGGGGTCTCGGTCAGCCCACAATCGTTCATGGCCTTGCGCAGGGCGACGACGCGGGGATAGGGATCTTCAGGGACCTTCGGGTCTTCGACATTCGAGAGGCCGTTATGACCGCCCGCACGCCACGGGTCCTCATAGACGACGCCACCGAGAAATTCGGGAAACCGGTGATAGGCGCGTTTCCACAGGATCTGGAAGGCGCGCGCCGAACTCACGATGGGATAATAATAGCTGCCGTATTGCGCGCAGAGTTGCGCCAACTTGTAGGGCATGCCGGCACCACAGGTGACACCATGGACCATGCCCTTGGCGCCTTCGAGAATGCCATGAAGAATGCGCTCGCAACCGCCCATCTCCCACAACACGTTCATGTGGATGGCGCCCTGGCCGCCCGAGAGATCGTGCGCCACCTGGGCCTGATGGATGCCGCCCTTGATGGCGAAGGCAACGAGTTCGTCATGGCGGTCACGGCGGCTCTTGCCATGATAGATCATGTCCACGATCTCGCCGTTATCGTCACGGAAATCGGCATTGACGCCGGAGAAGGTTCCGACACCGCCGCAGGCCGACCAGGCGCCCGAGCTTTCACCATTGGAAACTGCGATGCCCTTGCCGCCTTCGACCAGCGGCAGGGTTTCACGTCCTGAAATGCGTATTGCGTTGAGCGACTTCACGTTTTGTCCCGTCCAGATCGGTGCCAACCTTAGAGCGGATCACGTTTACACGGAACCACTTCGTGGTTCCGTGTAAACGTGTGAATCCGCTCTACTTCATAGAGTTAGAGAAAATCAGGTCCGTTCAGAATCGCTTTGCGATTGAGAATGAACCCCTTGCATCTGCTCTGCTCCAACGGCCACGGCCGGGCTGTGAAAATTCACGGCCCGGCCGCAACGCCGTCATGATGTCTTCTTAGTCGTCATTGCGCGGACGACGGCGGCGGGGACGATCGCTGTCACCATCGCTGTCACCACCTTCACCGCGTTTGGCGTCGCGCTCGGCACGGCGGGCAGCATCTTGTTCGGCCATCTTGGCCGAAATGTCCTCGCCACTATCCTGGTCGACGACACGCATCGAAAGCTTGACCTTGCCGCGGTCATCGATGCCCAGCACCTTGACCTTGACGATGTCATCTTCCTTCACGACGTCGCTCACCTGACCGACCCGGCCTTCGGCCAGTTCGGAGATGTGAACCAGGCCGTCACGCTTGCCGATGAAGTTCACGAACGCACCAAAATCCATGCACTTCACGACCTTGCCTTCATAGATCGTACCGATCTCGGGCTCGGCCACGATATCGCGGATCATGCTGATCGCGGTATCGGTGGCAGTGTGGTCGGCCGACGCGATCTTGATCGTGCCGTCGTCATCGATGTCGATCTTTGTGCCCGAGACTTCGGTGATCTCGCGGATCATCTTGCCACCCGGGCCGATGATGTCGCGGATCTTGTCGGTCGAGATCTGCATTGTCGTGATGCGCGGTGCAAAATCGGAGATCGAATCGCGGCCGGCTCCGATCGCTTTGCCCATCTCACCCAGGATGTGCAGACGCCCATCCTTGGCCTGGCTCAGAGCGACCTTCATGATGTCTTCGGTGATACCGGCGATCTTGATGTCCATCTGAAGGCTGGTGATGCCCTCTTCGGTGCCAGCAACCTTGAAGTCCATGTCGCCCAGATGGTCTTCATCACCCAGGATGTCGGAGAGAACCGCATAACGGTCGTCTTCCTTGATCAGGCCCATGGCGATACCAGCGCAGGGCCGCTTGAGCGGCACACCGGCATCCATCATGGCGAGCGAACCACCGCAGACCGAAGCCATCGAGGACGAACCGTTCGATTCGGTGATCTCCGAGACAATGCGGATGGTGTAGGGGAAGTCTTCCTTGGCCGGAAGCAGAGGGCGCAGTGCGCGCCATGCCAGCTTGCCATGGCCGATCTCGCGACGGCCGGGCGAACGCATGAACGAGGCTTCACCGACCGAGTAGGGCGGGAAGTTGTAGTGCAGCATGAAGTGCTCGCGGTACTCGCCCTCGAGTGCATCCATGATCTGCTCGTCCTGGCCGGTACCAAGCGTGGTCGTAACCAGCGCCTGGGTCTCGCCGCGGGTAAAGAGCGACGAACCATGGGAGCGGCCGAGCACACCGACTTCCGAGATGATCGGGCGCACGGTCTTGGTGTCACGCCCGTCGACACGGATGCCGGTCGACAGGGTGGCTTCACGCAGGGTGTGCTTCTCGATCTTCTTCAGAAGACCAGAAAGCAGACCGCCCGAGACCGCTTCATCGTCGGCGAATGCGTCCTTGGCAATCTGCTTGGCGGCCGCGACCTTGTCCTGGCGCGCCATCTTCTCGGGCTCCTTGAAGGCTTCGACCAGAGCGTCGCCGACGAGGTCCTGGACCTTGGCTTCAAGCGCGCTGTGATCCTCGGGCTCAGGGATATCCCAGGGCTCTTTGGCACAGGCTTCGGCCAGTTCGATGATCGCCTGGATGACCGGCTGGAATTCAGATTGGGCAAACATCACCGCACCCAGCATGATTTCCTCGGAAAGCTCATGGGCTTCCGATTCGACCATCATGATGGCGTCGGTACGACCGGCAACCACAAGGTCAAGCTTGGTGTCGGCCATCTGCTCAAGGGTGGGGTTGATGACATATTCGTCATCCACATAACCCACGCGCGCACCACCGATCGGTCCCATGAACGGAATGCCCGAAAGTGTCAGTGCCGCCGAGGCGCCGACCAGGGCAACGATATCAGGATCGTTTTCCAGATCGTGGGAGAGCACGGTGCAGATAACTTGCGTTTCGTTGCGGAAACCCGGCGCAAAGAGCGGGCGAATGCACCGGTCGATGATGCGCGATGAAAGGGTTTCTTTCTCCGCCGGGCGGCCTTCACGCTTGAAGAAACCACCGGGGATCTTGCCTGCCGCGAACGCCTTTTCCTGGTAGTTCACGGTGAGCGGGAAAAAATCGATGCCCAGTTTGGGCGTTTTCTGGGCGACGGCCGTGCACAGCACGGTGGTGTCACCGTAAGTCATCAACACGGCCGCATCGGCCTGTCGAGCGATCCGTCCGGTTTCAAACGACAGCTTGCGGCCGCCCCAGACGATCTCTTTCTTGTGAATGGTAAACATAGGTTTTCTCTTCCTCTTCGTACGGATCAGACGGTGTTCGTCTCATGCCCCTCTTCTTGGCTTTGCGACCGCCCGTATGCGGTCGCACGGCATGTGAAGCCCCCGTTCCCAATGAACAGCGGGTTCATGACGTCCCCTTGGACGCCTTTCGGAATCACCGTTTTTGCCCGGTCAAGACCGCTCTCGGAAATCGACGACGGGGACACGCAATCGTATCCCGTAACGTCCCGATCAGCGGCGGATGCCGAGGCTCTTGATGAGCGATTGGTAACGGTCTTCGCTCTTGCCGCGCGTGTAATCAAGCAATGACCGGCGACGGCTGACCAGCATGAGCAGGCCGCGGCGGGAGTGCTTGTCCTTGCGGTGTGATTTGAAATGTTCGGTCAGGTTGGTGATGCGTTCCGTGAGGATCGCGACCTGGACCTCGGGCGAACCTGTGTCGCCTTCAGCTTTGCCGTACTCCTTGATGAGTTCGGCCTTGCGTTCAACTGTGATCGACATCGGACTCTCTTTTCTGGTTCAGGTTAAAAACACGCAACGACCGCAGGCTGCCTTCCTTGACCTCGCCTATGGCGACAAGGTCCTGGTCGGTCCGGACCTGACAGGTTCCGTTGCAAACTCCGGGAGCTTCAACCGGGCGTCCCTGCCGGAGCAGGTGGGCCTCGTTTTCCGTGATGGCGAGCGCCGGGATGTCGTCCAGCGCCGTCTCCACGGGTAAAAGCGCCCCGAAAGGCGGCGGTTCATTACCATATTCGTCGAGTTTATCCAGACAAATCGCCATGGTTTCCAGGAACGGACCGACGCGTGTGCGGCGCAGATCCCGGACATGCCCGACGGTTCCCAGGTTTCGTGCGAGGTCGCGCGCCAGGGAGCGGATATAGGTTCCCTTGCCGCAGACGACTTCAAAGGTGGCATGGTCGGCGTCGACGATCCCGACCAGGCTCAGCGCCTCGATCACGACGTCACGCGCTTTGAGTTCGGGAATCTCGCCCTTGCGCGCGAGGTCGTAGGCGCGCTGACCGTTGACCTTGAGCGCCGAGAAGATCGGCGGCATCTGGCTGATTGTTCCGATGAAAGCCGGCAACGCGTCACGGATTGCCTGCTTGTCGGGACGCACCGTGCTGGTTTCTATGATCTCGCCTTCGGCATCTTCGGTCGCGGTCGCTTCGCCCCAGCAGACGGTGACCCGGTAGATCTTGGTGCCGTCCTGGCACCAGGCGATCGTCTTGGTTGCCTCGCCCAGGGCAATGGGCAGAAGGCCGGTCGCCTCGGGATCAAGCGTGCCGCCATGGCCGAGTTTGGCAGCCCGGGTCGCGCGCCTGACGCGCCCGATCACCTGGGTCGAGGTCATGCCGCGGGGTTTGTCGACGATGATCCAGCCGTCGATCTTCAGACCCTTGCGTTTACGCGCCATCGATAAGAGCTCCGGCGTCGGTCAATTTTTGTCGTTGACCCCGTTCAAAAGGGAGCTGATGCGTTCGGCGTGATCGAAGCCCTGGTCGGCTTTGAACGCCAGTTCGGGGGCCAGGCGCAGACGAACGCGACGGGCGACTTCACCACGCAGATAGGGCGCTGCGCGTTTGAGGCCGACGAGAACCTCGTCGAGCTCTTTGCCGCCCAACGGCATCACAAAGCAGGTGGCATGACGCAGGTCCGGGCTCATGCGCACTTCCGAAACGGTGATCATGCGGCCCGAAAGAGCGGCATCGTGGACATCGCCGCGGGTGAACATCTCCGAGAGGACATGGCGAATTTCCTCGCCGACGCGGAGTTGCCGCTGCCCGGGCTCACCTCGTTTTTGTTTGGCCATGGTGGATTCTCTTTCTCTTTATAGCCTCAAGCGCCGGCGCTTACTCCGTTCGCTTGACGTTCCGCGCCTCCCGGCGCGCCGGTGCGGTCGCACCGGTGCGGTCGCACCGGTCGGCTGGTTCACATTGTGACCCCGCCGAACGCTGCCATGAACGGAGGAGAATTTCTTAAACGTTACTTTCGGACACCTTTTGCAGCGGGAGGTCCCTTGGGGCCGACGGAACGCGACTGCGTTCCCGCCGCAACGCGGCGTAAGCCAAACGAACGGAGTGAGTGCCGGCGCCTGAGGCTAAACAACCAAATCCCTAATCGTCGAGGGTCCGGGCGACTTCCGAGACCTCGTAGGCTTCGATCTCGTCGCCGACCTCAATGTCGTGGTGGCCGTCCAGCAGGATGCCGCATTCGGCGCCCTGCTTGATTTCGCGCACCTCGTCCTTGTGGTGGCGCAGCACCTTGATGTTGCCGTCGAACAGGATCTGGCCGTCGCGCAGCAGCCGCACCTTGGCGCTGCGCCGCACGAGACCGTCCATGACACGGCAACCGGCGATACGGCCGACCTTCGAAATCTCGAAGGTGTCGAGCACTTGGGCCGCACCAAGGACCTTTTCCTGGGTCGAAGGTGCGAGCATGCCCGAAAGCATGGCTTTGGCCTCGTCGAGCAATTCGTAGATGATCCGGTAATAGCGGATCTCGACGCCTTCACGCTCGGCAAGCTGGCGCGCCTGGCTGTTGGCGCGAATGTTGAAACCGAAGATGATCGCGCCCGATGCCTTGGCCAGGGTGACATCGCTTTCGCTGATGCCGCCGGCCGATGACAACAGGATGCGCGCCTTGACCTCGTCGGTTCCGAGACGATCGAGGCTGTGCATGATCGCTTCGGCAGAACCCTGGACGTCGGTCTTGATCACAAGCGGCAGTTCCTTGACCTCGCCCGCGGCGATGTTGGCAAAGAGCTGTTCGACCGAGCTGCGTCCGGTCGAAGTGAGCTTGTCCTGGCGCTCCTGTTCTTCGCGGTAGCTGGCTATCTCGCGGGCGCGTTTTTCGTTGTCGACGACAAAAAACTCATCGCCGGCGGTCGGCGCGCCTGAAAGGCCCAGAACTTCGACAGGGATCGATGGGCCGGCCTGTTTGACGGGGTTGCCGCGATCGTCGACCAGCGCCCGGATGCGGCCCCATTCCTTGCCCGCAACCATGGTGTCGCCGACATGGAGCGTGCCGCGCTGGACCAGGATGGTCGAAACCGCGCCACGGCCCTTCTCGATCCTGGCCTCAACGATGATGCCTTCGGCTTCGCGATCGGGATTGGCCTTGATCTCGAGTAATTCGGCCTGCAGCAGGATCGCCTCTTCGAGCTTGTCGAGACCGTCGCCCGTGATCGCCGAGACCTCGACATCGAGGATATCGCCGCCCATGCCTTCGACGACCAACTCGTGGTGCAGCAGGTCCTGGCGCACCTTGTCGGGATTGGCGCCGGGGGTGTCGCACTTGTTGATCGCCACAATGATCGGCACATCGGCCGCACGGGCATGATCGATCGCTTCCTTGGTCTGGGGCATGACCGAGTCGTCGGCTGCCACGACCAGGATCACGATATCGGTCACGCTGGCGCCACGCGCGCGCATCGCGGTGAAAGCGGCATGGCCGGGTGTATCCAGGAAGGTGATCCGCTGGCCACCCTCAAGCTGAACCTGGTAGGCGCCGATATGCTGGGTAATGCCACCGGCCTCGCCTGAGACAACATCGGTCTTGCGCAGGGCATCGAGCAGCGAAGTCTTGCCGTGGTCGACATGGCCCATGACCGTGACCACAGGGGCCCGGGGCTGCTTGCTTTCGTCGGCGTCGTCATCCTTCTTGAGACCGACCACGACATCGGCTTCCGAGACGCGGCGTACTTTGTGGCCGAATTCGGCGACCAGCAGTTCGGCGGTATCGGCGTCGATCAACTGGTTGGTCGTCACCATCTGTCCCATCTGCATCAGCTTCTTGACGACCTCGCCGCCGCGCACGGCCATGCGGTTGGCCAATTCGCTGACCAGGATGGCTTCCGGCACGGTCACCTCGCGTACGAACTTCTTGGCTGGTCCGGTCGATGCCTGCTGATCTGCCTGCTGCTGGCGCAGTTTCTCGCGGGCACGTTTGGCCGCTGCAAGGCTGCGGGCGCGGTCTTCGCCGTCATCGCCCGACAGTGCCTGGGCGACGGTGAGCTTGCCGCTTCTGCGACGATCGGCGGTGGGCCGGGTCTTGGGCGCCAGTGGCGAACGTTTGTCGCGCTTGTTGCGGCGCGTATCTTCTTCTTCGGTAGCCGGTTTCCCCGGGGCCAGGCTGGCCGGCACAACATTCGGCATGGCGCTCGCGGCTTCGGCGGATTTTTCAGCTGCTTTCTCAGCCTGCGCTTCTGCGCGCAGGCGTGCCTCTTCCTCGCTCTGACGGCGTTCTTCTTCTTCCTTGGCACGCTTCTCTGCTTCTGCGCGTTCGACGGCCAGGCGCGCATCTTCCTCGACACGCAGGGCGGCATCGATCACGGCCTGCTTGCGTGCCTCTTCCTCGGCTTTGCGCGCTTCGGTCAGCGCCCGCACGCGGCCTTCGCGCTCTTCATTGGTGAGGTTCTTCAGGACCAAGGGGGCACGTACGACCTTGAGGGTGTCGACGACCACGCGCTTGGACTCTTTGGTGCGAGCAGGCGCAGGCGCAGGCGCTTCGGCCACCGCTTCGGCCTCGGCTGCAGGCTCTGCAACGGCGACGGGCTCTGCAACGGCGACGGGCTCTGCAACGGGTGCGGGCTCGGCCACGGGTGCGGGTTCCGCCTCTGCGCGACCGGGGCGGATGACACGGCGCTTCTTGACCTCAACCGCAACCTGCTTGGAGCGGCCATGGCTGAAGCTCTGGCGAACCTGGCCGCCGTCCACAGTGGTCTGGAGCTCAAGCCTCCCGGGACGGTTGAGGCTCAGCGTCTTGGGCTTGTTGTCGCTATCGTCGGCACCGGCCATGACTACCGTCCTTCCTTCAAACCATCGCCCGCCGTCCGAAATCCGGCCAGCCGGGAACATTCACGCAATATCTTCTTCGCCAGTCCACCTCGCGTCAGAGCGACATGAACAGCCTGATCGCGCCCGAACGGTGCGCCAAGTTCGGCACCGTCCAGAACACGAAGGGCCATATCGGTCTCAGCGCCAGCCAACTTGCGCAACCCGTCCATAGAACCATCGCGGGCATGCAGCAACAGCGCATCGCCATGGCCCAGCGCGGCGCGGCATTTCTCGAAGCCGGTGACGGCCTCGCCAGCGCGCCGGGCAAAGCCCAGCAGGTCACTCACACGTGCGACCAGAAGTCGTTCGACCGTATCGGCCAGATCGGCATCGGCCAGCGCCCGGGTCTTGAAACCACGGGCAAACAGGCCCTTGGCAACGACGTCGTCGAGAGCCTCACGCGCAGGGCTGACCCAGGCACCGCGCCCTGGCAGGCGTTCGGCCAGATCGGGCACGACCCTGCCGTCCGGCGCAAGCGCGAAGCGCACCAGATCGACCTTATCGGCCGTTTCACCGGTCGCCAGGCATCGCCGTGTCGTTTCCGCGGCGTCCGCTCCAGTTTCTTGCATCGCTACGTTCAGGATGCCGTCTCCTCGGTCGCTGCTTCTTCTGTTTCGCCGCCTTCGGCGTCGCCGGCCTCAGCCTCTGGGGCCGCCGGTTCCTCGTCATCGAACCAATGGGCACGGGCCACCATAATGATGGCGTTGGCTTCGTCGAGTGTGAGGTAGGTGCCGGGCAGGTAATCTTCGATCAGCTCGTCGCCGGCCAGATCGCCCAGATCGTCGAGCGTCTTGATGTCTTTTTCGCCCAGTTGCACGAGCATGGTCGGAGACAGGCCCTCGATCTCGGCCAGGGCGTCGTCGACGCCAAGCTCCTGGCGGCGGGCATCCATCTGGCGGTCGCGTTCCTCGACAAAGGTCAGCGCACGGCTCTGGAGTTCCTGGGCGATCGCCTCGTCGAGCCCGCCAATCCCGGCCAGCTCCTCGACCGGAACATAGGCAACCTCGTCGGCTTCGCTGAACCCTTCGGTGACGAGCAGACGAGCAAGCACGTCGTCGACGTCGAGCGCATCCATAAGATGCTCGGAGCGCAGGCGCATCTCTTCAAGGCGGCGCTCGCTTTCGTCGGTCTCGGTCATGATGTCGATATCCCAGCCGACAAGCTGGGAAGCCAGACGCACGTTCTGCCCGCGGCGCCCGATCGCCAGCGAAAGCTGATCGTCGGGCACGACGACTTCCATGCGACGAATTTCCTCGTCCATCACGACCTTGGCCACTTCGGCAGGCTGCAGGGCGTTGACGACGAAGGTCGCGGTGTCGTGCGACCAGGGAATGATGTCGATCTTCTCACCACCCAGCTCGCTCACCACGGCCTGGACGCGGCTGCCGCGCATACCAACGCAGGCGCCGACCGGATCGATCGAGCTGTCGTTCGACATCACGGCGATCTTGGCGCGGCTACCGGGATCACGGGCCACGGCCTTGATCTCGATGATGCTGTCATAGATTTCCGGCACTTCCTGGGAGAACAGCCGGGCCATGAACTGGGGATGGGTGCGGCTGATGAAAATCTGCGGGCCGCGCGGTTCCTGGCGCACATCATAGATATAGGCGCGCACCCGGTCGCCGCGGCGCAGTATCTCGCGCGGCAGGCATTCGTCGCGGCGCAGCATGGCCTCGGCCTTGCCCAGGTCAATCACCCAGTTGCCGTGTTCGGGCCGCTTGACCAGACCGTTGATGATCTCGCCGATGCGATCCTTGTATTCGTTGAACTGGCGCTCGCGCTCTGCCTCGCGGACCTTCTGCACGATGACCTGTTTGGCGGTCTGGGCGGCAATCCGCCCGAACTCGACCGGCGGAAGCTCTTCGGCGATGAAGTCACCAATCTGGGCGACCGGATTGGCAATCCGTGCTTTCTCGATCGAGATCTGGACACCAGGCGTCTCGAGCTCTTCGACTTCGACGACCTCGATGAAACGCTGAAGCGTCACCGCGCCCGACGTGCGATCGATCTCGGCGCGAATGTCGAGCTCGTTGCCGTACTTGCGCTTGCCGGCGTGCTGAATCGCCTGCTCCATCGCTTCCACGACCGTCTCGCGCTCGATGCCCTTCTCGCGGGCGACCGCGTCGGCGATCTGGATAAGCTCCTGGTATGCGACCGTCGAAACGGCATCAATGGCTGCCATGTCTTCCTACTCCGCTTCCTTGACCGGCCCGTCATCGCGGGGCGGTGTCATCGCTTTGACCAATTCGTCAGTCAGGACGAGCTTGGCTTCCGAAATCGTCTCGAAGGGCACATCGGCGAACCGATCACCCTCCAGTTCCAAACGAACATGACCATCGGTCATGCCCAAATTCTTGCCGCGGAACTTGCGTTGCCCGTTCTGCGGCGGGTCGACCACGACTGAGGCTTCAAACCCCGCGAAGCGGTCAAAATCCTCCGGCCGTACCAGCGGCCGGTCGATCCCGGTGGAGCTGACCTCAAGGTCATAAGCTCCGGGGATCGGATCCTCGGCATCCATCAGGGCCGAAATCGCCCGGCTGATCCGGGTGCAGTCTTCGACCACGACCGGGGTGCCGTCGTCACGTTCGGCCATCACCTGCAGGGTCCGCTTGTGCCGTGTGAACATCTTCACCCGCACCACCCGGAAGCCTAAGGCTTCGACGGTCGGGTTGATCAGATCTTCGACCGCGCCGGTCAGCTTCATCCCTACCAACCCCGTTAGTGAAGCCGGGACCGATCGTCTGACAATCGCCGGGACGCCGGTCGACGACTCCACGCAAAACCAAAAAAACCAAAACTCAGCGAGACACTTAATCCGTGGCCCAAACCGCTACGCAGAAACAAAAAAGTGGGCCAGTGGCCCACCCGTCGTCTCGACCTTGAAGGCCACGCTTCAAGGCGGCGCGATATTAGCCATGAGGCGCACAAGAGCAAGCTTTTTCGCAGGTCTCACAAATGGGTCGCCCGACCCGGCCAGACAAGCCCATGTCACCCGTCCGGCTTGACAAGAACAGGGCTTGGGCCTGAAACCGGACGCCATGAACGGCGAAATCGTCTGGTACAGCCCCGAACGGGCCTATGGCTTCGTGCGTCCCGCCGATGGCGGCGGCGATATTGCCTTTCGTCTGGCCGACGCTTCGGTCGATCTCGGCGGCGTCACAATCGGCATGGCAGTACACTATATGCTACGCCACGACCCGATTGGCCCCCTGGCTGTGCGTCTGGCGCCGGGTCACCTCGCCGATGACGGGCTCTAGAGCGATGGCAACGGACCGAAAATCAGCCCCCGGGGGCGACGGCGCGCTCGATCAGGATCCCCACGCGATCCATGACGATGCGCGCGATCTCGAGGCCGCAATCGGCAGCCAGGTCCGGATGCAGCGCAAGAAACTTTCCATGACGGTCGGGGAACTGGCATCCGAAGCTGGCCTCTCGGCGGGCATGCTTTCGAAGATCGAGAACGGCCACACATCGCCCTCGCTGACCAGCCTGAAGAACCTGGCACGCGGTCTCAATGTCCCGTTTACCGCGCTATTCCAGCGATTCGAGGAGCAGCGCAACGCCAGTCATGTGAAATCGGGTGAGGGCCTGAAGATCGAACGGCGCGGCACCCGGGCGGGCCATCAATACGCCCTGCTGGGCCACAGCGTGCACAAACAGGTCGCGGTCGAGCCCTACATGATCACGCTGACCCACGAATCGGAGGTTTTCCCGCTCTTCCAGCATGACGGCCAAGAGTTCCTCTATGTCGTCGAAGGCGCGATGGATTACCACCACGGCGGCCGCAGCTATCGGATGGAGCCCGGCGATTCGCTCTTCTTCGACGCCGATGCCCCGCACGGACCCGAAACCCTGCATGACCTGCCGGTGCGGTTCCTCAGTGTGATCGTTTACCCGAGGGGTGTGGAGTAGAGGGTTTGTTTGTATTTTGTTTGTTCAGCCTCAGGCGCCGGGCGCGTGCTCTGCACGTTTGGCTTACGCCGCATGGGCGGCGGGAACGCAGTCGCGTTCCGTCGGCCCCAAGGGGCCTCCCGTTCTAACCACCTCCTGAGGTGTCATCCCGGACAAGGGAGCGGCGCGACCGTGATCCGGGATCTCGATCAGGCACTACAGATAGATACAAGCCGACCGAGACCCCGGCTCTCCCGCAGGTCGGCCGGGGTGACACGGATTTGAGGGCAGCGCAGAACCACACCGAGATATCCCATATAGCGGGAGGCCCGCCAGGGCCGACGGCGAGCGACCGCGAGCCCGCGCCAACGGCGCATTAGCCAAACGAGCGGAGCGAGTGCCGGCGCTTGAGGCTAAACAAACAATTCCCACTCAGCTCGCGTCGAAAACCCTGGGGAACCGTGTGCAATCCAGCGGGTCGCCGTCTTTGAGCCCGCAATCGGGGAAATCCGGCTCCATCACGCCGGGGCGGTTGATGTAGACGGTGTCGTCGCCGACCCAGGTGGAGTTGGTCGCACGCCGCCGGTTTGATTTCTGCAGGTTGCCGGGGGCGCCGTGGATTGTCATGCCGTGGAAGGCGATGACATCGCCGGGTTCGAGATCCCATGTCATCAGCTTGTCGGCATGTTCGGTCATGACATCGGGCGGGTCCATGTAACCGTGCGTCTCGTCACGGCCGAAGCTTGCGCCGTCGCGAAACTTGACCGGCCGGAACGCCGTGCCCCAGGTATGCGAACCCCTGACGCATTGCAGGCAGGTATCGGCGGGGACGGAATCGAGCGGCGCCCAGATCACCACGACCTGGCGACCCTCGGCACAGTAATAGGGCTGGTCCTGATGCCAGACGCTGGGTTTGGCGACACCGGCTTCTTTCACGAAGATACCGTCGAACAGGAAGTTGGCGCGCCTGGAACGCATGATCGCCGCCGAAAGCTCTGCGGCCGGGCCTTCCAGAGCAAAACGTTTGAGCGCGGGCACGCGATCCGAGGCGATGTAGTCGGTAAAGAAATCAGGCTCGCCCTCGTCCTGGATGCGCCTGGTGTATCGGTCCGATGTGCACATCGCCTCGTCGACGCCATCGCGCAGCAAGTCGATCCATTCGGGTTGGTAGACGCCTTTGAGCGCAACCGCGCCGTCGCGTTCAAACGCCGTGATCTCGTCTTCGCTGGGCAACCTTGCGGGATGAACAGGCATTGTGTGGTCCCTCAGTTTCCACTCTCTACTTCACCACCAGATCGTGCGGCATGGAAGAGACCGCTTCGAAATGGTCGTCATGCATGATGCCGGTTTCGCCCAGGCTCATGGTCAGCGTGTTGGCGGCATCGACCAGGATCATGTGCATGAAGATCACCATACCCGGTTCGATCACGGTGGTGTTGCCGGGATAGATCATGGGTTCTTCCATCCACGACGGCGGGAAGTTGGCGCTGAGCGAATAACCGCAGGCGTTCAGTCGGCAATCCTGCAGGCCGTGGGCATCGACGACGCGGGCATGAGCCTCGTAGATGTCGGCATAGGTGGCGCCGGGACGAGCGACCTCCTGGCAGGCGGCCAGCGCTTCGACGCCCGCAGCGTGCATCGCTTTGTGGCGTTCGCTGGCAACGCCGGTCAGGACCGTGCGCATGATCGCGACATGGTAGTGGCGATAACCCGCACCGTATTCCAGCTGCACCTGATCCTGTGCGCCGACCTTGGCGCGTCCGGTGAAATAACGCACCAGCATGGCGCCATCGCCCGAACCGATGATCGGGCGGCTTGCCGCTGGATCACCCCCGCCCTCCAGAATGGCCTGCATCATGCGCGAATAGAGAATGCCCTCGTCGACGCCGGGTTCGATCGCTTGGTTCAGCGCCTTCAGCGCATCGTCGCACAGGGCGCCGGCCTTGCGCACATACTCCATTTCGGCAGGCGACTTGATCAGGCGCAGCCCCTGGATGAGATCGGTCGCATCACTATGACTGCAGAATCCGTCGAGCGCGTTGCGCACCATGTCCCAGCGTTGCCCGGTCAGGCACCAGGCGTGGAGTTCGACCCCGACCTGTTTGCCGGCCAGACCCTTTTCCTTGAGCACCGCGACGACATCGTGGGCGGGATTGGCGCCACCCTTGTCGATCCAGATACGCACATCGGGGATCATGGAGGTATGGGCGGCCTGGAGTTTGTCGGCCGAGCGCGTGACCAGCACGAGGTCGCCGTCGGCGCGCATGATCAGGCACTGGAAGAGCGAATAACCCCCGGTGTCATAGCCGGTGAGATAAAACATGCTCTCCTGTTTGAAGAGCAAAACGGCATCGAGGCCCTGTGCCGCCATCTTTTCGCAGGCGCGCTGTCGCCGCCCGGCAAGTTCGTCTTCGCTGAAATGGAGATAGGCCATGGATCGTCCCCTGATGCTTTGGCGCGATGATGCCGTTGCGGGCGGTCGTGCGTAAAGGCTAGAAGATGATCTGATTTGTCGCGGCGCCGGCCCGCTCCCCAGAAAAGGACCCACCGATGGAAGTTGACCCTCGCCTGTTCCAACTCGAGATGGTGGTGAAACCAGAATGGATCGACGAATACGGCCATCTCAACATGGCCTATTACGTGCTGATCTGTGACCACGCGACGTCTGGCTTCTGGGACGCGATGAATGCGCCGCTCACCCAGGACAAGCGCGACGGCGGCGAATACGCCGTGGTCGAAACCCATGTGAACTATCTCGACGAAGTCCGCGCGGGCGATTCCGTGCTGGTGACGACCCAGGTGCTGGCGGCCGACAGCAAACGTTACCGGTTGTTCCATCGGATGTATCATGCCGGGAAGGGTTACCTGGCGGCGACCAACGAAGTGATGTCGCTGGGCTTTAACCTCAACACACGCGGCATGATGGAATTTGTGCCCGCGGTTTATGACCGGCTGCAACAGACCGTGGCCGAGCATGCCGATATCGAACGCGACAACAATGTCGGGCGGGCCATCGGCCAACCGAGGAAACGATGAGCGACGAGACCGGAAAAGAAGACGAGACCGTCGACAAGACGCCGAAGACCGGCCCCGACGGCAAACCTATGCCCGAAGAGGTCGGCGGGCCCAAGGGGCCCGAGCCCACGCGTTATGGCGACTGGGAAGTCAACGGTCGGGTGTCTGATTTTTGAGGCGCCGGCCTCTCAGGCAAACCCTTCCGGCGGTGCTGCTGGCTCTGTCGCTTGCTGCCTGCGGCCCGCCCTCGCCCGGTAACCGTGACCTGCCGCCCGAACTCTATGAGACCATCGCGGTGGCCGAAGCCGGTGATCCCGTTGCCCAGACGGTGGTCGGCACGATGTACGAAACCGGGGTCTTCGGCGAACCCGACTATCGCACCGCCGCGCTCTGGTACGCCAAGGCGGTACGCCAGGGGGATGCGCTGGCGGCGTTTTACCTGGCGGGCCTGTCCGAGGAAGGCCGCGGGGTTGATCGCGATTACGTCTCGGCCGCCAATCTCTATCGCCGCGCAGCGGAATGGGGCCATGTCAGCGCCGCCTTCAAGCTTGGTTACCTCTATGAGAAGGGTCTGGGTGTGCCCCAGGATTTTGCCCAGGCGCGCGACTGGTACGATCTCGTGCAGGACCATTGGGGCGGTGGCGGCCTGCTGCTGCCCGACTATGTCGCAGGTGCAACAATTGAGGGCGGTGACACGGTGATCGCCTCGACGCCGGCTGATGTCGCGCAGGTCACCAGTGCCTATCAGGTCCATCTGGGATCAGAGCGTTCCGCCGAGGCCGCACTCGCCCAATGGGAAATCCTCAAAGTCCGGTATGCCGGTCTGCTCGGCGCACGCACGCCGGTCCTGGCAAGGCTCGAACTGGCCGGCGGCGCGACCTATTACCAACTTCTGGCGGGTCCTCTGGCCGACGGGTCGGCAGCCGATATCCTCTGCGCCCAACTTCAGCCCCAGGGCCAGTACTGCGATCCCGTTCCGCCGCAGGGGTAGGTTTTGTTGTTTGTTCCCTTAGACGCCGGGCGCGTGCTGTGTTTTTGTTTCTTTAGCCTCAAGTGCCGGCACTCACTCCGTTTGTTTGGCTAACGCGCCGTTGGCGCGGGCTCGCGGTCGCTCGCCGTCGGCCCCTTTGGGCCCCCCTCTCCAACCACCGCCTCCGCCATTGGCCGCCGTGTAACTGTAGTCAGCGCTCTTCGAGCAACACGAAGAGGCCGAGGCCGACGAGGACGGAACCGGCCAGCCAGCGGCGCAGGCGTGCGATGGTGTTCGTGCGGCCCAGGCGCGCGAGCAGGGCCGCGGCACCGAACGCAATGGCGAGATCGACCGGCAGGGCGGTGAGCGGGACCATCAGGCCCAGCACGAACATCTCCAGCCCCGGCGTGGTGTTTGCCGGGGTGACGAACTGCGGCAGAAAGGCGAGGAAAAACAGCGCTGTCTTCGGGTTCAGGACCTCGATGATGAAACCCTGGCGGAAAAGTGGCCAGCTTGCCTGGCGCTTTACCGCGACATCTGCCGGTGTGTTTTCATCCTTCTCGCGCCATGTCGCGATACCCAGCCAGATGAGATAAGCCGCACCAATCCAGCGCACGATTTCGAACAGCGCGGGTGTCGCGGCCAGCAGGGCGGTCAGGCCGGTGGTCGCGAGCACGACATGGACCACGGCACCGCTGGCCAGGCCCAGGCCCGAAGCGAATCCGGCGTAACGCCCCAGCGCTGCGGTGCGGGTCACGACGTAAAGCTGTGAGGGACCCGGCAGCGCGTTCATGATCGCTGCCGCGACGAGAACAAGCAGCAGGGTTTCCAGCGATGGCATGGGTTCAGCCCAGGTTGATGTTCTTCAGGTGGTCGGGCTGGGGCACGCCGGCCTTCAGGCGCGGATCGTCCTCGGGCTCGCCGATCACGGTGCGGACCGGCACCACCCCGGCCCAGATGTCGAGTGCGTAATCTTCCTCGTCATCTTCGCAGTGCCCGGTTCGGATTTTGGCGCTGGCTTCCTCGATCTCCATGCCGACGATCATGGTGGCCTTCATCTCCTGCTTCTGGATCGGTCGCAGGGTATCCCAGTGGCCCGGCACAAAGTGCTCCAGAAAAGCCTTCAACGAAGCTTCCTTTTCGCCCGCGCCTTCCACCATCTGTGCGGTGCCGTAAGCCGTCACCGAACGGTAGTTGACGCTGGAGTGCAGACCCGAACGTGCCAGCACGAGGCCGTCGAGGTGGGAGACGTTGACGCAGACCGGGATGCCCTCGCGCACCTGTCGCAACATGCGGCTGGCCGACGAGCCGTGCCAGTAGAGCTTCTCGCCCTCGAGCCAGACCAGCGTCGGCGTGACATAGGGCTGACCATCAATGACGTAGCCGACCGTGCCGGTGCCGATCTCGTTGATCAGCCGGTGCACGGTCTCGACGTCATAGTGTGCCCTCTGATGAAGACGCTTGAGGCGGCTGCGTGGGGTCGGGGTGAAGTCGGACATAGGTGGTTTCCTTTTGTTTGTTGAGCCTCAGGCACCGGCACTCGCCCCGCTCGTTTGGCCTACGCGCCGTTGGCGCGGGCTCGCCGTCGCTCGCCGTCGGCCCAGCTGGGCCTCCCGCCAGTAAAACATCTCAGTTCTCCGGCTCGAGACACCACCAACGACAGTGATTGCGTTCGACGGGCGAAAGCGAAGCGGCCCGTCGACCGGAGCGACTGCGACGGCGCGCCGCTCAGGCGCGGAAGCCAAGAGAGCGGAGTGAACGCCGGCGCTTGAGGCTTTACAAACAAGAGCTGCGCCCGCGCCTGACACTTGAGGGAACAAACAAAAACTATCCCTTCACGCCGGAGAAAATCGCGTGGCCGGCTTTCAGCCAGTGGACGTCGACATTGACCAGGCCGGCATCGGCCATCCAGCGCATCTGGTCGAACAGGCCAGACGGCATGTCGACCGGGTCGGCATCGGGGGCGCTGTAATAGTTCCAGCCGTCGTCGCGGAAGAAGTGGAGCATCTTGTCGTCGCCGTCGAGTTCCTGGGCGCGCTGTCCGACGCCAACGTCCCAATGGCGTTCCCACAGCTTCAATCCGGCGCCGCGCTGGGCTTCGACGAGATCGCAGATCACGACGACCCCGCCGGGGGCGAGCTGGCTGGTGAGATCCTTGAAGAGCTGCGCCTTGCCGGGGCCGTTGAGGTGATGCACGGCAAGCGACGAAACAAAGGCATGGACCGGGGTCTCGAACGTGCGCCAATCGGTTTCCATGATGTCCATCAGGCGTGTCTGGTAGCTCACGCCTGCGGCCCGAAGTTTGGCGGCGGTTGAGTCCAGCATGGTCTGAGAACCATCGAGCGCATGGAAGACCGCCCTGGGAAAACGCTGCGCCATGGTTTCACACAGCAGGCCTTCGCCGCTGCAGATCTCGACGATTACGGCACCGTCGGGCGCCGGTGGAATGACACTGCAGACCGTGTCCATCTGCACTTCCCGCTCGGGCACGAAATAGGAACCGTAATCGATGAAGTGCTGCGAGGTTTCTTCGGTCCACGCGTCGGTGCTGGTTGAATCGGTCATGAACGTTCTCCTCTAGAGATCGGGATGGCGGTCAAACATCGGGTTGGCGGCTTCGAAACTGCGGGCGGCACGCAGGACGAGGGCGTCCTCGTTGCGCCGTCCGGCGATCTGGAGGCCATAGGGCAGCCCGGCCGCGGTGAAGCCACAGGGCACGGAAACAGCCGGCTGGCCGGTGGCGTTGAACGGCTGCGGGAAGGTCTCGTAATTGTCTTCGGCCATGGGCCAGTCGCTCGGGGCATCCTGGCCGGTGGGATAGGCGGTGACGGCCGCTGCCGGTGAGACGATGAGATCCCAGGTTTCTTGAATTCGTTGAGTGTCCGGGTCATCTCCGAGCGCATGTTTCTGGCGTGGAAGAAGTCTTCCAGGCTGTGGCCGCTGCCGGCTTCGACGGCATCGCGCATCTCGCGCCCGATCGCGGCGCGTGAAGCCTCGTCCATGGCCGTCGCCGCTTCTGATGACAGAACGGTCCAGAGCACGCCAAACCAGGCGTAGGGATCGGGGAACCCGGGGTCGATCTCTTCGACCTCGGCCCCGGCGTCACGCAGGACAACGATGGCGATACGACAGCCTTGAGCAATCTCGGGGTCGCAAGAGGAGAACCCGAGGTCGGCGCTGTAGGCGATCCTTAACCCGGCGACGCCGTCATCGATCCCTGCGGTATGATCGACGCCGTCTTCGGCCAGGCTGTGCCAGTCCATCTGTGTGGGATGCGCCATCGCATTCATCATCATGGCCGCATCCGTGACCGTGCGTGCGATCGGACCCGAAGCAGAGAGCCGGTCGAAATGTTCGCCCGGCGCCTGGGGCACGCGCCCGAAGGTCGGTTTGTGCCCGACCAGATTGGTGAACGATGCCGGGGTTCGGATCGAACCGCCACCGTCGCTGCCGAGCGCCAGCGGACCACAGCCCGCCGCGACGGCGGCAACGCTGCCGCCCGATGATCCGCCGGGCGTGCGTCCGGTATCCCAGGGATTCACGGTGAGCCCGGTCAGCGGGGAATCGGTGACGCCGGAATTGCCGAATTCGGGCGTGGTTGTCTTGCCCGTGAAACCCTGCCTGCGCGCCGCATATGATAGACGGTAGGGTCATCGTCGGGATTGGGTTCGTCCGTGGTCGTAAGGCTGCCGTAACGGGTTGGCCAGCCCTTGAACCACATCAGTTCCTTGATCGAAACCGGCACGCCGTCGAGCGCCGAGCGGGCTTCGCCTCTGGCCCAGCGCTGTTCGGATTGTGCGGCATCGGCCAACACACGTGCGTCGTCGCGATGGCAAAAGGCGTTGATTACCGGATCGACCGCATCGATCCGGGCAAGCACGGCCCGGCAGGCTTCAACCGGAGAGAGCGTGCCCTTGGCATAGGCCGAAGAAAGCTCGGCGGCTGTCATCCAGATGATCTCGGTCATGGTTGAACCCCCTGCTGATCCCGGTAGCAAACCATGGCAGGATAGCGCGATCCCGTTGGTCTCAGGAGCGTCTGATGCTGTTTGAAGTTCGTCACGGCGTCGTCCTTGCGACGGCTTTCATTTTTTTGGTCCTTGTGCCCGTCGCTCCGGCTTTCGCCGATTGTCCGGCAGGTCCGGTTTTCGACGGCGATCGGACCACGGCATTGCTTGGTGTATCGCGGCAGTATTTCCCCGGTGACGTCGTGTCTTTTGCCGAGATCGAGGCAGACCTTGGCCGCGATTTCGAGATCATGGAAGAAACCGCCGCCGCACTTGCGCTGACCACCGACGAGTCGCAGGTAATCGTGGTCGCCGAAACCGGCGCTGCGATGGCGCCCGAGCGTGCGCCGGGCCTGATGGCTTCGCTCCTGATCGTGCGTGAAGACTTCGACTTCGAGATGCCCGACACCCTGCTGGTCGCCGTGCTCGATGTCATGATTGCCAAGGCGCGTAGTCAGGCGAATGCGCTGATTATCGTGGCTTCGGATGTTACCGGACGCGATGACGGCATGCTCGCGGTGACGCTGGGCATCCTGCCGGTCAAGACGGACATGTCCTGTGCTCTGGCGCGCGGCGGCCAGGCTTCCGATAGCGTCTGGATGGTGCTGGGCAAGTAGCGCGATCAAAGATTGCGTTCCCGTTCGATCAGGCCTCCGAGGCCGGCCTTCTGGTTGCCATTGGCATCGAAGTTTGCGGGCTCGAGCCAGGCCTCGAAACCGGCACGCACCGCCGGCCATTCCTCGTCGATGATGCTGTACCAGGCGGTGTCGCGGTTGCGGCCCTTGGTGATCACATTGCGATAGAAGATGCCTTCGTGGCGGAAACCAAAGCGCAGGGCCGCGGCGCGCGATCCCTTGTTCATCGCGTTGCACTTCCACTCCATGCGGCGGTAGCCCAGATCATCGAAAGCGTGGCGCAACGACAGGAATATTGCCTCGGTCGCGGCCCGGGTTTTCTGCAGGAAAGGGGCAAACCAGATATGACCGATCTCGATCGAGCGATTGGCGGGCACGATGGAGAGGTAACTCATCATGCCGGCGACGCGGTCGTGTTCGAGATCACGGAGTGTGAAAAACAGCGGATCAGCGCTGCCGGTGCAGCCGGCGAACCAGTCGCTGAAAGATTCGCTGTCGGCGAACGGGCCATAGGGAAGATATTCCCAGATCTCGCTGGTGCCCTCGCCTTTGTTGCCGGCGGCAAAGAGGCCTGCTGCGTGGTGGCCCAGATGGACCGGCTCCAGGGTGACCCAGGCGCCCTTGTGCGGCACGGCTGCCGGGCGCGGTGCAGGCCGGGGATCGACCGTGTCGCGGTGGAGTTCGCGTTCAAACTTTGGTTCGGTGGGCATGGCAGACCTTGATGACCAGAGGTGCGTTGGATACATCGTGGCATCTATAATGGACTTGTGGCAAGGTCCATTATAGATGACTTCAAGGATCCAATTGGACCCGCCATGCCAACCCATCTTCGCGACACCGCACCTCTGCCTCTGGCGTTAGAGCGTTCGACCGGCGTATCGCTCTCGACGCAG
>JABIUG010000137.1 GCA_018700655.1 Rhodospirillaceae bacterium
AGTCTTGCATTAGCTCCCCTTCTGACCTCGGAAGCCAGTTACAGCATCGACGGGATACTTGCGCGCGCAACGATTACCCAGCAGTTCATCAACCCCCATGACGAATGGCAGGAGGGGATCTACCTCTTCCCTCTGCCCGAGACTGCGGCGGTCGACACCCTGACCATGCACATCGGCGACCGTGTCATCGAAGGACGCATCGAGCGTCGCGAGGAGGCACGCGTCCAATACGAAGCAGCGGCAGAAGCAGGGCAGCAGGCATCTCTGGTCGAACAGGAACGGCCCAACATGTTTACGGCCTCTGTCGCCAACATCGCGCCTGGAGCATTAATTCGCATCGAGATTGCGTTCCAGCACGCGGTCGATGTCAGGGACGGCAGCTACAGCCTGCGCCTGCCACTAGTGGTTGGCCCACGCTTCACGCCCGAACCCTCGGCGGCGCTGCTGGTCAGCAACAATCCTGCTGAGCCGGAGCACGCAGCCGCCGTTGACGCTGACCGGGTCATGGCACCGGTTCTTAATCCTGCCGACGGCCTGATTAATCTGGTTCATCTTACCCTCAACCTGGCACCAGGCTTTCCACTCTCAGCAATCGAAAGTTCCAGCCATCCACTCGATATCACCGACAACCGTGACGGCAGCTACTCGATCACCATCACCGATGGTGTGATCCCGGCAAACAAGGACTTCGAGCTTGTCTGGTCACCTGCGCCGGAAGCCTCACCCCACATCACCCTCTATCGGGAACAGATCGGCGACCAGACCTACATCCTTGGCCTGGTCACGCCGCCTGTGACCGATCAGGCCAATGCTCCGCCACGCATGCCGCGCGAGGTCATTTTTGTTATCGACACCTCGGGATCGATGTCCGGAGAGTCCATTCGCCAGGCACGGAGCGCCCTGTTAATGGCGCTGCAAAGGCTCCATAACGACGATCGTTTCAACATCATCAGGTTTGCAAGCGACCATGCAGCCCTGTTTGACAGTCCTGTTGCCGCTGATCCAGACAACCTTCTGATCGCGATGGATTTCGCCGCTTCGCTCGACTCAGGAGGCGGCACCAACATGCTTCCGGCCCTTCAAACGGCTCTGGCCGATGAACCTCCGGCCCGTTATCTCAAGCAGATCATCTTCATCACGGATGGTTCGGTGTCCAACGAATCAAGGCTCTTTGCCGAGGTTTCGCAAAACCTGGGCAATGCGCGGCTGTTCACCGTCGGCATCGGGTCCGCACCCAACGGTTACTTCATGCGCAAGGCCGCTGAGTTCGGGCGCGGCACCTTTACCATTATCGACTCAGTCGGTGAGGTGGAAGAGCGCATGGCCGAACTGTTCCTGTCACTCGAACAGCCCAAGATCACCAATCTCGAGATGTTCTGGCCTGACGGCAGCAACGTAGCGCTTTACCCCGATCCGCTGCCCGACCTCTACTCCGGCGAACCCCTCATTTTCACCGCTCGTGTGGAGGGGCCGGCAGGGGAGAGCCTGATCCAGGGCGATATCCTCGGTCAGATGTGGTCGACGGAGATCTCGATCGATCAGGCCAGGCCGACCGAGGGCGTAGCTCGACTTTGGGCCCGGGCCCGGATCGACGACCTCGAAGACGCCATCATCGAAGGCCATGATCGCGCCAGTACGAAGAAAACAATTACCGAGGTTGCTCTGCAGTTTGGTTTGCTGACCGACCAGACCAGTCTGGTAGCAATCGACGTCACGCCGGTTCGTTCGCCAGACCAGATGTTGATGCAGCGACAACTGCCGCTCAATCTGCCTGAAGGCTGGGACTACGAAGCTGTCTTTAGCCCCACTGACTCACCACAGGCCATGCCGACAACATTGTTGCAAACAGTCTCACTCGACATGCCTTCCGGTGCGACAGCTTCTGAACTCCTGATCTTCATTGGGTTGCTCTTACTGTCGGTCGCAGCTGTCTTGGCTCTTTTACCTCGAGCTGCCACGCAGCAAAAGCCAGTATGAAGGCAGATGCCCGCATTGGCGTTCTGCTCGTTGCCGCCGCCGGTCTGGCGGTCCTCGTATGGGGTCTCTGGATTCCAGCAAAGGCCTTTCTGGCCCAGCACCTGATGCAGGCTGCCTGGCAGCGCACCATCGATGGCCAAGTACAGCA
>JABIUG010000138.1 GCA_018700655.1 Rhodospirillaceae bacterium
ATTGGCCTGGATGGTGCAGGTGCGCAGCATCATATCGAGCCCCATGGTGCCGACCTTGGGCATGTACTCACGCATGATCTTGTAGCGGCCCTTGGGCATCCAGGGCACATCCTCGCGCGTTTCACGCGGCCGGAAGCCCAGGCCCAGGATGGTGATCCCCATTTCCTCGGAGATTTCCTTGCACTGATCGAGATGCGCGTTGGTCTCGCGGCAGGTCTCGTGCAGATTCTTGAGCGGCGCGCCGGAAAGCTCGAGCTGGCCGCCCGGCTCAAGCGAGACATGCTGGCCGTCCTTGGAGAGACCGATCACGTTGTCGCCCTCGTTCATCGGTTCCCAGCCGAAGCGCTGGAGTTCCTCGAGAATCGCACGAATCCCGTTGGGCGCGTCATAGCTGAGTGGTTTGCAGGTCGCGGCGTCGTAACAGAACTTCTCGTGTTCTGTGCCGATCAGCCACTCGTCCTTTGGCTTGCACCCGGATTCCAGGCGCTCGATGAGCTGTGCTTTTTCGGTCAGCGGCGTGGTGTTTTGAGCGGAAGGAATAGACACGGTCGAAAGACCCCCTGTGACCGTGGAAAGGTAACGGGCCGGCGAACCCGTACTGATCGGTCCGGCGACTAGAGCAAATCGCGACTGGCTTGCCAAGCGGCAAGCGCAGCCACAGCCGCCGTCTCGATACGCAGGATATGGGCTCCAAGTGAGACCGGCACAACCATCGCCAGCGTTTTCAGGTGACGAAGCTCGCCTGGATCAAAGCCTCCCTCTGGACCGATCAGGATGCCGGCATCTCCGGAAAAGGCGCGCGAGGCGGGTTTGCCGCCGCCGGTTTCATCGCATAACAAAAGCGCCCGATCGACAGGCCATGCCTCAAGAACCGCCGCGAGCGGCTGCTGATCAAAACACGCGGGAACATCGAGACGCCCGCTTTGTTCGGCGGCTTCAACAGCCCAGTCACGGAATTTGGCCGTCCTGGTCCCGGGCGGTTCGGTCCGCGCCGTCGTGATCGGCATCAGGCGGCCGGCACCCAGTTCCGTCGCTTTTTCGACCAGAAAACGCAGGCGGTCTTTTTTCGGCGGGGCAAACAGCAACCAGGGTCCAGCCGTCGATGTCTGAACCTTCAACAGCTCTTCGCACAACACCCCGGTTCCATCGAGCCTGGCCAGCCATTCGCCGTCGCGACCATTGAACAGGCGCACGCCATCACCTTGCCCAAGGCGCATGACCCGTGCGAGGTAATGGCGCTGGCCGTCGGCAAGCTCTGCAAAAGCGCCTTCGGCAAGCGGTGATTCGACAAAGAGACGCGGCACGGGCCGCCCATCACGACGCATGGACCCTCATCAAACATGACCAGCCCCAGCGATAGCGCGAAGGCGCCCCTGCCGTCCATGGCAACAAACTGGGTCGATCGCTTCGCACCGGCTCCAACCAGGCCCTGGCTGAAGCTTGCCCGGGCGCACAACCCGGGCGGTTTCTGGCTTCTGATGTGGCCGTGCTGGTGGTCGACAGCGCTCGCGGCCGATGGATTTCCCGATCTGCGCCTACTCGTGTTGTTCCTGGTCGGCGCTGTTGTGATGCGTTCGGCAGGGTGCGTCATCAACGACATCATGGACCGTGAATTCGACGCCAGTGTCGAACGCACGAAGTCGCGCCCGCTGGCCAGCGGCGAAATTTCGCTGCTCGGTGCGTTCATCCTCCTGGCGCTGCTGTTGGGACTTGGCCTGGTGGTGCTGGTCCAGCTCGATCCCGCCGCCATCCTGATCGGCGCAGCCTCGTTGGGCCTTGTGGCGCTCTATCCCTTCATGAAACGTTTGACCTATTGGCCCCAGCTTTTCCTGGGCCTGGCCTTCAACTGGGGTGCGCTGGTCGGCTGGGCCGCGGTCAAGGGCGAGCTCTCGCTGGCACCACTGCTGCTTTATGCCGGCTGCATCTGCTGGACGATCGGCTACGACACGATCTATGCCCATCAGGACAAGGACGACGATATCAAGATCGGCGTCAAATCGACCGCCCTGAAGTTCGGCGATAAAACCAAACCGATCGTTGCGTTGTTTTATGTGCTGTTCCTGGTCGGTCTCGCCGCCGCCGCCCGCAAGGTCGGCCTCGCCTGGCCGTTTTACCTGGTCGCAGCCGGTGCGGGCGGCCATTTCGTCTGGCAGGTCACCACCGTCAAACTCGACACGCCTGCCTCATGCTTCAAACGTTTTGTCTCCAACGGCCAGGTCGGCCTGCTGGTTTTCCTCGCGATCGTGATGGGAAAGATCGCCGGCTAGTCGGCGTGACGGATCGCGCGCTCACGCATCTTCAGGACCAGCGAGCGACGATGGTCGTCATCACCGACGACGCGCAGGATGAAGGCGTGGAGATCGGCACCTTCGCCCAGATGACCGCATAACTCGCCCAGCATGTCGGCCTGTTCGCGCGCGACAAAGCGCCGGTTGTCGGCATGAACCCTGGCCAGCGCCACCGGTTCGCCGCCATAGCCATAAACCCCATGGCTGGTGACATAGGCTGCGGCATCAGCGACCTCGCCCATGCCATCGGCCTCGACCCGGCCCTCCAGCCTGGCGAAATGATAATTTTCGCCCTCCGAGACATGCATGATCTCGAGCTGCGTATCGGTCAGCAGCGAAACCGAGACATGGGCGACCGTGCCCGCGCTGTGATAGACCCCGGCGGGCAGCGAACCATAGGTCGCGATATGGGTGGCATAGACGACATCGTGGTCGTGCAGCCTGCAGCGCAATACCGGGATCGTGGCATCCTCGCCATACTTCTCCAGCAGCCGCTGGGGCGATGCGTTCGAGCCATAACCGACCACGGCCGTGCGCGGCACCCTCGCGCTATCGGTATCCCCGAGCCCGTGACGTGCTTCCTCTGCCGACACAACGGCACCATCGAGTTCGACCATCGTGTCGACCAAAGGGTCACTGCCATCCTCGATAATGCGCAGCCCCCGACCGCCAACGAACAAAAAGCCATGGCCCGGCGGATCAAACGGGTAACCGAAAGCATGGACAACTTCGGGAGATGTCACTGATCGCCGCCCGTCTCACTGCCTTCCTGCGCCGTCGCAAGGGCGGCGATGACGAGACTGTGGGCGTAGTCCAGAGCAGCGCGCGGGGCGTTGTCGCCGGCGGGGAAGGAGCCGCGATCGGTGTCGAACCACAGGGCGTTGCCGCCGTATTTGGCGGGCGCGATACGGACACCTTCAATTTCATCGTGCATCAGTTCGGCGCCGATCTTGGGTTCCTTGCCGTCCTTTGAGAGCGAAGCAATCACGACGCGGTCGCGGCGCAGGATGAGCTGGCGGCGCGCCTTCATCCTGCCCAGGGTCAGGAACAGAAAGACGGCAATGCCGAAGGCAGCGATCGCGGGGATGACCAGGATCATGTCGGAACCAATGATCTCAAGGAGTATCGCGACCGTGATCGCCGCCCCGACACCGGCGACCACGACCAGCAGTTTCAGCGGGATCGCGGCCTTGAGGAAATTCAGCACGATCATGTCGCTGCCGCGTTCGACACCCAGCTCCGCCGGCGCACTGCCGGTCTTGTAAGTGGTGTCGATCTTTACGGCCGCGGCGAGTTCTGCAATCGAGCGGTCGAGATCACCAGGCGCGCGAGCCTGAAACCCATCGGCAGTTTCTTCCAGGGCGGGAATATCAAGCAACCGCGCGCAATCCTCGACCAGCTTGCGCCCTTCTGCCTCGTCGTTGCTCGCACCCAGGACAACACGTTTGCTTTTGTCGTCATGGGGCAGCGCCGCGAGCCAGGCGACGTGGGTCTGTTTGTTGCGGTTGTAGGTCACGCGTTTTCGCAGGACCCCGGGATAGTCCGACAACGCCATGACATGTTCACGGGCCTTGAACCACGATCTGCGACGGATCGTGATGGTGCCGTGGTCGATCGTGGCTTCGATCTTCAGCAGCGCGGCATAAAGACCAGCCAGGAAGACGCCACAACCGATCAGGAGCGGCGCGTAAGGGATCAGGGATTCCGGAAAAGGTTCGGCATGGAGATCCGACATCATCGTCATCCCCACAACCGCAAAGATCACGGCAGAAACCATCATCCAGGTAGCATGCAGGATGTTGCCTTTGGTCGTGAAGGTCGCCGGCAGCGCTCCCGGCGCATCCCCGTTGTCGAAGCTGAAGGTGTAACCGCTACTCGTGATCGCCATGGTCTTGTCGTCCCTTGATCCTGCTCAGCTTCTGTTGACCGCGGCATCCACGACCTCGGTTGCCGGTCGCGACTGAACCACATCATGGCCCAGCCATTCGGCATAATCCCGGCAGGCATCGCGCCGCCCGCCGGAGATCAGCATACTCCAGAGCACGATGCGCCGGTCATTCTGATGATGATCGAGAACGATCGCTGCGATCTTGTGCGCCCGGCCTTCGGCTGAGACCGGAATATCGAGCGCCATGACGCCCCGAAAGGCGCTGAGCGGTTCGCTCCAGTGCCTGGAGCCGGCAGTGCTGCGCTCGGTGACCAGAACCGCATCGCGATCGATCACGGTCTCGCGTCGCCAGAAGGCCGCCCGAATGCAGAACAACAACAGCGCCACACCGACCGCAGCAAACACCAGGGGCATCAGAAGACCCCAGTTCTCGCCACTCGCGAGCATGTCGAGCGCCAGCCCCAGGGTGAGCGTGAGCCAGAGCAGGGCAAAGCCGGTCCAGAGCGCGCGGATGATCAGGCCATGGCCCACGACCTGACGGACCGGCCGCTCGGACATGGCAATGCGGTCTCCGACACGAAAGGCCAGCCCATCCTGTTCGATAATCATGGCCCATGCTGCCGCTCCGCCTGCTTGACGTCCACGCCTGACGTGCCATCTATGGGCCATGGACGATGATCTTCTGTTTCTTTCCGCCACCCATGCCGCCCGGCGCATCAAGGCGGGTGAGTTGCTTTCCACCGATTATGTCGGCGCCGTGCTCGACGCGATCGATGCCAGCCAGGCAACGCTCAACGCCTTTGTCACGGTCGACCGTGATCAGGCGATGACCGCAGCGGCGGCAGCCGACGCCACGGTCGCTTCGGGCGCAAAAACCGGGCCGCTCCACGGTGTCCCCGTCAGCGTCAAGGACATGGTTGCGGTTGCCGGCATGCCCAACAAGAACGGCTCGTTCACCTGCGAGAACGATGTTCCCGAACACGACGCTCCGGCGGTGCGCCGCCTGCGTTCGGGTGGCGCCATCGTTGTCGGCAAGACGACAACCCCGGAGTTTGGCCACAAGGGCATGACCGATTCGGTGCTGAGCGGCACGACACGCAACCCCTGGGATCTCGAGCGCACGCCGGGCGGCAGTTCGGGCGGCGCCGCAGCCGCGGTGGCCGCGGGTCTGGCGCCGCTGGGTATCGGCACCGATGGCGCCGGATCGATCCGCGGTCCGGCGGCTACCACCGGCATTGTCGGCCACAAACCGACCCGCGGCATGGTCCCGCATCCTGCCAGATCAGACCCCTTCGGGAACCAGTCCTTCACCGGCCCGATGACCCGCACGATCGCCGATGCGGTCTCCATGGTGCGCCTGATGTCGGGCCCCGACACCAGCGATCCCTGGAGCCTGGGTTCAGGCCAGGTGCGCCGCCCGCCGCTGAACGGCGACACGCTCGACGGCATGACCATCGCCTATGCCGAAACCATGGCGAACGCGGAAGTCGCGCCCGATGTCGTGGCCAACACCAAGGCCTGCCTTGATGTCTTCACCTCGCTGGGCGCCATCGTGGAACCCGCGCCGGCCAATTTCGACTGGGCCGAACCGGCCGGTCGCGTGCTTTACCAGGCTGCGATCCATCACGCGGTTGAAGCGCTGTTGCCGCAGAGGCGCGACAAGCTCTCGCCCAGCTTCATCGCCTTCGGCGAATGGGGCGCGCAATGGAGCGCGGGCGACATTCTTGATGCCCAGGCAGAGCGCGGCGAACTCTATGGGCGCGTCCAGGCCCTGCTGCGCCGTTATGACGCCCTGGTCTCGCCGACCGCGGCGCGCACCGCCCTTGATGCAGATTTTGATGCGACGCAACCGGTCGTGATCAACGGCAAGGAATGCGGCATCACACGCCAGAGCTGGACCGCCTATCAATACCCGTTCAACCTCACCGGCAATCCGGCACTCTCCGTACCGTCGGGCTTTGGCGAGGACGGACTTCCCACCGGCCTGCAGATCGTCGCCACGTGGTGGGCCGATCCGCTCTGCCTGGCGCTGGGCGGCATCATCGAAACCCATCGGCCCTGGGCCGGGAAACGACCGCCGCGCGCCAATCGCGGCCTGTCCTGAAGCTCGGGTTCTTTTGAAACTCAGGTGTCGCGCGGGTTGACCTCGTCGGAAATCGCCGCGCCATCATCGCGCCGGGCGCCATCAAGGTCGTGATGAGCCTGCAAGCGAATCCAGAACTCGGCCGAGGTGCCGAAGTAGCGGCCCAGGCGCAGCGCCGTATCGGCGGTGATGGTCCGGCGCCCGAGCACGATGTCATTGGCCCGGCTGCGCGGCACCTTGATCGCATTGGCCAGCGCATAGACGCTGATATCCATGGGATCGAGGAACTGCTCTTTCAGGATCTCGCCTGGATGCACCCGAGCCAGGCGTGCGCCATCGGTCACGTTGCTCATGTCGATCAACTCCCTGTCGAGATCCTCGCGCAAAATCGTCACGTTGCCGCCCGCCGAACAAACACCACCGTCGGGCCAGATGAAGCGCAGCCGCCAAGTGCCGGCGAACATTACCGCCCATGTGCACGGTGCAGCACTGGCCAACGCCTGTGGCCGCGCCAGTGGCATCGCCATCAGATCATCGATCACCTCTGCCGCGTCAAGCATCTGCAGCCGGGTCATCGCCGGGCGCTGGATGGCATCGGGCATGACCGTGACATGCATGCCTTTGAGCAGTGCGGCCGTGGTGGTATCGCCCAGACTTTCGATCATGGTGACACCGTAACGTTCCCACGTTTCGCCGTCACGCTTTGGCCACGCCCCAAATTTCGACCGTCATCTCGTCGTTGTGCATGAGCGGCTGGGGAACACAGGTAATCGGTGGCAACGGGCCGGCGACACTATCGGCCACGGCATCGAGAAACTTCTCTGTCGCCCCCTGGCTCCCGTCTGATGTGAAGTAACAGACGAGCAGGCGCAGATCCGAACTGACCGCGCCAAAGCCGCGAAGAATCTCGTCGACATAACTCATCGTGTAACGGGTCTGGCGCAACAGATCACCGGGATACACGGCTGCGCCACCATTGAACCCGGGCTCGAACGGTACCTGACCACCGGTCCAGATCGACCCGCGCAGTCGGCTGCCCTGGCGATAGGGCACGGGAATCGGCCAGTCCCATACCCGCTTGGGCCAGCTGTCGTCACGCGGGATGTATTTGTCGAAACCGTTCCATTCCTCGCGGTATCCCAGCACTTCGACCTTGGTCTGTGCGCCGTCGGGATAAAGCCGCTGGCACGGCACGACGGTCGCCGGCGCCGCAGGTTCGCGGAAATAGCTCGCCCGGGTCGCGGCCATTCCGGCCCAGGTCTCCATATCGGTGCCGAAGTAATAACCTTCCTTCTTGATCGCATCCTGGAAGGTCGCGCCCAGCCCGGTGAGTGTGTCCTGCAGGCGTTGCATGACGATGTGGGTCTGTTCGGTGCCGTTGTCGGTCGGCACGGTGTCGTCATCCCCGGCTGCCGTGCGCCCCGGGACACTGAAGAACTCTCCGGCGCGAAGGCCACGCGTCAGCACAGGCACGCCGAACAAGCCGGCATGGGCCTGGGGCACCGGCTCGCTGACAACGCGGACATCGGCATTCTCGCGCCAGCCCTTCTGCGCGATCGCCTGAATCTGGACAAGCTGGCCCGCAAAGGGCTGCATGGGGACCGGGTTGGCCGTGATCGCAGGGGCCGGCTGACAGCCGACGCGGTCATGAATCGCAGCCAGAATTTCCCACTCGTTCATGCCGGAATCGGGCGCATAGAAGAGTTTGATGCGTACCGCATCACCAAGCCCGCAGCCCTCGATGCCCAGGGCTGCTTCGACATTGTCGAGCGCGCCGCCAAGCTGGGCCTCGAGATTGCCGGGATGGCGAAGAGCGCCGACGCCGTCGAAATCACCAGCCCCGCCGACAAAGACCAGACCACCGGCAAGACCGGCAACCTCGTGGCTGCGTTGATAGGGCAGTTGCCAGACCGGGTCGCTCATCATCAGATTCCCCAAATGACCGGATCGAACGCTGGCCCCTACCCCTGTGACGGTCAACCGCTAAGATGTCAGATATCTTTGCTGATCTGTTGATGGAGGCGACCTTGTCCGCACCGGCCATGCACCCCGATATGACGATCCTGACCGACGCCCGCGATGCCGCGGGGCCCAAGGGCGAGACGGCGGCAGAGCAGCGCGCCTTCTGGACCGCCTATACCGGCGCGCTGAACGAACCCGCTCCTGCCGACATGACGGTCTGGGACGAAACGGTCCCCACTGCCGACCACAAGGTTCCCGTTCGGATCTACCGCCCGTCCGGCCTGGATGGACCGGCGCCTGCGGTGATGTATATGCATGGCGGTGGTTTCATGCTGGGCGATCTCGACAGTTCCGATGCCGTCGCCTGGGGATTTGCCGAACAGGCCAGGGCCCTGGTCGTTTCGGTCGACTACCGTTTGACCCCCGATCACCCCTATCCCGCCGCGTTCAACGATTGCTGGGGCACTCTGTTGTGGATGGTCGAACATGCCGCAAGGCTGGGCCTGGATCCCGCCCGGATCGCGGTTGCCGGTGACAGCGCCGGCGGTAATCTGGGCGCTGCCATGGCACTCAAGGCACGCGATACCGGAGCGCTGGAACTGGCCGCCGCTGCCATCATCTATCCCGGCACCGGGCTCGATCAGGACCAGCCCAGCTATAGCCAATTTGCCGATGGGCCGGGGCTGACCCGCGCCGGCACGATCAAGTATCGCGATCTCTATCTGCCCCACGACCGTGACACGGACGATCCCTATGCGCGACCGGTGATGGCGGCCGATCTCACCGGTTTGCCGCCATTTTGGGTCCATTCGGCCGAAATTGACCCGATTCGCGACGATGGGAGGGTGTTTTCGGCAAAACTTGCACAAGCCGGTTGCCATGTGACCTACCGCGAGGCCCGCGGCATGATTCACGGATTCATGCGTGCCCGCTTCAAGGGGCAAGCGGCACGGCACGAATATGACCTGATCTGCCGGTTTTTGTGTGATCACCTGCATGGCGACGACGATCACAGTTGACTGCATCCAGGATTGTCACAAAGGGGCGAATCAACGAGGTTTTCCAGTCATGTCCGCATCATTTGGGCCGGCATGACAGATAATTGCGGGACGCGTCGACTTGGGGGCGCGCGTTGCCGAACCCAAGGGTCGGATGACGAAAGAGCGCAATGCCAGGTCGTAACGATCAAGAATGGACGGATAGCTCTGCGCGCACCTCCGGGCGCAGCGAGCAAACTGTGCGCGTGTCTTCCAAACCGGCACCGCCGGTGTCTGTTGAATCCGTTGATTTTGTTGAGCCCGATGAGCCCGATTCAAGAACGCTGAACGCTACCGACGAGCCGTTTTACGGCGATCAGTGGCATCTTTCCTCGACACTGGGCTTCGACATCAACATCCACGCGGTCTGGGAGGATTATACCGGCGCGGGCATCACGGTCGTGGTCGTCGACGAGGGCACCGATCCCACCCACCCGGATCTCGACGACAACCTCGATCCCGTCAACCAGATCGATTCTCGCAACGGTGATGTCGGCCCCGGCGAGGGCGAACCCAAGGGCAACGCCGACAAACACGGCACGGCAGTGGCCGGCGTCATTGCCGCCGAAGACAACGACATCGGGGTCGTCGGCGTCACCTACGATGCGACCCTGATCGCGGCCTATACGCCACTCAGCGGCGATGCTGATGAATTCGCAGGCCTTGGTTATGGCGTCAACTTCGACGTCGTGAACAACAGCTGGGGCTGGAATCCCGGTGCCTTCAACCCCTTCCCCGACAACTTCCTCAATCAGAACTCGGGCGGCGGGGTCGATGCCTCGTTCTACGAATATGGCCTACAGCTCGAGGGGAATTCCCAGGACGGTCGTGGCGGATTGGGCACCGTTTATGTGTTCGCGGCCGGCAATGGCGGACAAAGCGATGACGTAAACCAG
>JABIUG010000139.1 GCA_018700655.1 Rhodospirillaceae bacterium
CCGACGCCGTGGCCGGTGCCATGGGCAAAATCTGCGCCCAGGGCCCAGACCTGCGAACGCGCAAGGACATCCAGGACCGAGCCGCTCGTGCCCTTGGGGAAGCGCGCCCGGGCCATCGCGATGTGGCCCTTTAATACGGCCGTGAAATGGCGTTTCTGGTCATCGTCGGGTTCGCCGATCGCGACCGTCCTTGTGACATCCGTCGTGCCGTCGGGGTACTGCCCGCCGGAATCGACGAGATAAAGCGAGCCATCCTCGAAGCGCCGGTTGGTCTGTTCGTTCGCACGATAATGCACGACCGCGCCGTTGGGACCGAAGCCGGAAATCGTCTCGAAGCTGCCGCCCCGGTAACTCTCGACCTTCTGGCGGTATTCCGCGAGTTTGGCCGAGGCCGAGAGCTCGTCGACCTCGATATTGCTGCCGGGCCGGGTGGCGTGGTTGATCCAGGCCAGGAAGGTCGTGAGCGCTGCGCCGTCGCGGATATGGGCGGCGCGGGTGCCCGCGATCTCCGCGCTGTTCTTGCAGGCCTTGGGCAGGGCGCAGAGGTCGGCGGCAACGACAGCCTCGCCTCCTGCGGCCTCCAGCCGGTTGACGAGCCATACCGGCCCGGAACCATCATCGACCCGGACTTTGCCGCTGTCGGCCGCGATGGCATCGACGGCCCGGGCCATGGCCTCGCGCGGTTGTAAGGTGACGCTGTCGGGAAGCCAGGCGCGCAGTTCCGCGGTCACCTTGCGTTTATCGGTAAACAGCGTGACTTCGCCGGTGGCGGTGACCAGGGCGAAACCCAGGCTGACCGGTGTATCGGGGATATCGCCGCCACGCATGTTGAGCAGCCAGGCGATCGAGGCGGGATCAGAGAGTACGGCAGCGGTCTCACCGGCTTCGACCAGGGATGCGGCAATTTCGTCGATCTTTTCCTGTGCCGGTTTGCCGGCATGTTCCAAGCTCTGGATGCGCATCGGCGAGAGTGGTGCGGCAGGCTGGTTTGACCACACTGCGTCGACCGGATTGGTTTCACAGGGCACCAGCGTGCCGCCCGCCCTGGCCGCAGCCGCTTCGAGTTTTTTGAGGCCCGGCATGGTGTGGAGCCAGGGATCGTAACCCAGCTTGCGATTTCCGAGATTTGCAGCGACCCAGCCCGATGGCGGATCGTCATGCAGATCGCGGCGCTCGAAGTCCTCGTGGCGCACCTGGCCTTCGACCTGGAGCGTATAGCGACCGTCGATAAAGATGGAGGCCTTGTCGGCCAGAACGACGGCGACACCGGCCGAACCGTTGAAGCCGGTCAGCCAGAGCAAACGATCGCTCCTCGCAGGAACGGACTCACCCTGGTGTTCATCGGCCCGGGGAATGATGAAACCGTCGAGGCCGCGTACCGCGAGCTCCCGCCGCAGGGCTTTCAATCGCCAGGCCGGCGCGGGCGAACCGGCATCAAGGCCATCTTCGGCAATCGCTGCTGCATTGACCTTGAGGGCTGCCAACTGAGCCCGCAATGCATCGCCAGGATCGGCCACGACCATTGCCATCCAGGCCTCGGGATCGTAGCCCTCGGGGGCGGCCAGCACGCCTGCGACGATGCTCTTTACATCGGCCACCGATTTTCCGGCCCTTGCGGCAGCGAGCAGTTCGGCAAGGCGCGCGTCGCCGGCATAGGCATCGGAAGGCTGGTGTGTGGCAGCGGTCATGGTGTCGTCCCATCGTGGAAACCCAAGATAACGATCCCGGCCAAGCCATGGCAACCAAAGGCGATGAAGAGATGACCGCACAAAAGCTGATCCAGATCACCGACTTCCACATCAACGCCGATCCTTCCGAGCGTGCCGAAGGCCGCGACACGTTGAAGACGCTGGGCGCTGTGGTCGAGGCGGTGCGGCCCGAAGTGCCGGATCTGGTGTTGGCGACGGGTGATCTGGTCAATCACGGCAGCCCCGCCGCCTATGGACGGCTACGTCCACTGCTGCACCGGCTAGGAAGGCCGGTGGCCGCAATTCCGGGCAACCATGACCTTGTGGCGGCGATGCAGGAGCATCTGGCGGACGATGTGATTTCGCTGGAGCGGGTCCGTCTGGCAGGGGGCTGGTCGATCGTCCTGCTCGACAGCACGGTCGAGGGTGAGCACCACGGGCATCTGGGGC
>JABIUG010000140.1 GCA_018700655.1 Rhodospirillaceae bacterium
CGATATAGGAACTGTTCATCACGCCGATCACCGCGGCCCGCGTCATGCGCATCATGTGCGCCACCGTGACAAGGGTCAGGGTGATGGCGGGCAGCGCCATCACGGCCAATCGTTCTCCGAAATCCATGCGGTCGTTGACGTTCGAAAGGCTTGGCAGCCAGCCGAGCTTGACCGAGACGAAGAGGATCAGAAGGTAACCGATGAAGAACTCCGGCACCGAAATGGCCATCAGACTGGCAACCGAGATGCCACGATCCAGGGGCGTGCCCTGTTTGATCGCGGACACCAGGCCAAGACTGATCGCCAGCGGCACGGCGATACAGGCGGCCATGGCCGCGAGCAGCATCGTGTTCGAAAAACGGAACCCGATCTGTGGTGCAATCGGCCGACGATTGCCCAGCGAAGTCCCCAGGTCACCCTGAACGAAGCCTCCCAGCCAGCTCAGATAACGTACATAGGGTGGCCGATCGAGGCCGAGTTGTTCGCGGATGGCCGCTGTGTTCTCCGGCGTAGCGGACTGGCCAAGAATGGCATCTGCGACATCGCCCGGCAGAATTTCCGTGCCGATGAAAATGATAACGGAAACCGCCAAAAGGGTCACAACCCCCAAAGCCAATCGCCGTGCCACCAGGGTCAGCATGCTCCCCGCCCCTCCATGTCTGGTACTTGTCGATATCGGAACATAGCTGCTCCGTCTCCCTTGAACGTGTTTGTCCGTTCATGCGGTTGCCCAACCGCTTTCGGTCATTAAACCGATTTAACGCGCCGGTGCAAACAGTGACTGTCAAACATCAGCGTGAGACCACCTTAAGGGCCACCGCACCATCGCAGTGGCCCAAAACCGCACGAATCAGGCAGTTTCCGGCACATACCAGCCGTCTCCACGTTCTGTCGTGACATATTCCGGCCAATGGAAACCCACGGGCGGATCGAAGTCGGCCGGTAACAAGGGCGGCACCCAGCGCGATCCGCCAATGCCGCCGCCGGTGCGCTCATCGAACTCGTTACGCGCGGCTTTGAGAGCATCGGGCCGGGTCAACAGGTCGATCGCCGTCGCGCCGATTGTCTTGGCAGCGCAGATCACGGTCGGGTCGATCGTCGGGCTGTAACCACCCAGCGCATTCCACGACCAGCCGGGATAGTCGTAACCCTCTGGCGACTTCAGCGTGCAGCGTCCAACGATCAGACGCACCGTCGGGGTGTGCCATGTCCAGTCGACATAATCGTCGGAGGTATAGTTGAGCTGCCAGGGCGGCAACATCGCGCGCAACTGCGCCTCGCCTTTCTCGGGGGGGCAGAGATCGATCATCGCGTCAAGGATCGGCTGTTCCATCGGTTCGAGACCGAGGCTCGACTGCAGTTCACGGCAGAAACCGCGCGCTTCGTCATCCCATTGCGGGCCACCAACCAGTTCCAGATTTCGATAGGTCAGTTCAGCCATGGCGTGGTTAGGCAAGCCGACCCGGGTTTTCGTCACCCAGCGTTTCTCGACCCTGCAGTGGGCGATCCCGGCAACATGTTCGGCGTTGTTGTCGAGCACTTCGGAAATGCGCTGCTGCATGTCGAGCGTCGGTGCGCGCCAGGAATACTGGATCTGGCTGAAACGTGGCGCGAGATTATCGCTGGTAGCATCGCCGGTCGCGAGCAGCGCTTCGTTGAGGGTCCAGGTTCCGGTGTGCGGAAGCATCGATTCCTTGGTGTATTTCGTCGTCGTGTACATCAGGCAGAGCGCATCGTTGGCACCAGGTGCGCGGGCAACGGTATGGGCCGAACCCGGACCCGGCGCGCCGACACTTTTCCACGTCTCGGGTTCATCGCAGATGAAGTTGTAGATGCAGCTCCAGTAGCTGCCGCAATGGGTGTCCCAGATTGCTGTATTGGTGCGCAGGCCGCCGAACGAGGGATGGAACGAGATCGCCGCATCCATGTCGTCGTAGTAGCCCTTTGCAGCATGGACCGGCTTGGAACCGCAGACCTTTTCGGCCGGCTCACCCAGAAACTTCAGACGCCCGCCGATGCCGTGCTGTTCCATTGAGGCCTTGGCCGCGAGGATTCCCCCCAGCGCGGACATGCCAAGCGCGCTGTGGGGGTCGGTGTGGCCGGCGGCGGCATGATGGATGCCGTCGCGCAGCTTGCGATAGGGAACGCGATCCTGGTTGTTGCCCGGAACAGCATCGTATTCGGCGTAGGAACCGATGGTCGGACCATCACCATTGGACCAGGTCGCGCAGAACGCCGTGGGCATACCCCCGGAGGCTTCCTCGACCTCGAAGCCTTCCTGCCGGAGCCGGTCGACATACCAGGCCGCAGACTTGTACTCGCGCCAGGCCGGCTCGTGGAGATCCCAGATCGTGCTGTGCCAGTCCGAAAGGTTCTGGCGGTTGGTTTCGACCCAGTCGAGTGCACTTTGTTTTTCAGCTGCGATGGCCATGGCGGTTTCCCCTGAATACGATCCGTATCCAGGCAAGGCTGATCCATGGCGGCAAAACCCGCAAGCCTTGTCCTTTGCCGCGCGATCCGCACAATGCCGCACCAATCACCAGGGGCACCCATGGAGCAGACAGACGACAATCCACCGCTTGGATTCCGTACCATCTATGATACCGACCGGTTCGAGAATGTTGTCGGGCCGATCTATTTTCGTGACGCCGATGGCACGCGGGTCGCCGGCCTGCGGGTCCA
>JABIUG010000141.1 GCA_018700655.1 Rhodospirillaceae bacterium
ACATCAAACCAAATCGTCAGGGTTTTTCTGCTCCGGGGCGGTGGGCTTGTCACGTGGCCGCCGATGCAGCAGCGCCTGTGACGGTGGCCTCCACCAGCGCGTCCGATGCACCGATCAAGGGCATTGCGTGCCTTGCACTGGGCGTCTGCGTTTTCGTCAGCCAGGACGTCATCATCAAATCTCTTTCCGGTGGCTATCCGGTTCAGGAGATGTTGTGGATTCGCTGTGTGACAGGCATGCCGATCCTGTTGTTGCTGGCCTGGCGGGCGGGGCCAGCTGACTTCGCTGCGACCGCAGGGCCCAGCCATCCTGCGCGGTTTCCTCCATATCTTTTCGTTCACGCTCTATTACATGGGCCTTTCGACCTTGCCGTTGGCCGAAGCCGCGACCTTGTTTTATTCCAGCCCACTCATGATCACGGCCCTTTCGGTTCCGTTCCTGCGCGAAACGGTCGGTGCCCGTCGTTGGCTGGCAGTCTTTGCGGGCTTTGCGGGCGTGATCGTCGTGATGCGACCCACCGCAGGGGGATTCGACCCGGCCATGCTTTATTCGGTCGGTGCCGCACTGACCTACGCTCTAAGCATGCTGATCAACCGTGCTTCCGGTCAGCAAGTGACATCGATCAGTTTTGCCATCCACTCCACGGTGATCACCTTCGTGGCTACGTCCGTTGCAGCACTCGTGGTCGGTGACGGCCGCTTTCTCGGCGACAACGAAGGCGCGATCGCCTTCCTGCTGCGTCCCGGGCTGATGCCATTGGGTTGGGACCTGGTGTTGCTGGCCGTGATCGGCCCGATTTCTGCGATCGGCTTCATCCTGATCTCAGAGGCTTATCGCGTCGCGCCGGTCAGCCTTGTCTCGCCCTTCGAATACAGCAGCCTGCCTGTTGCCGTGCTCTTCGGCTTTGTCTTCTTCGGCGACCTGCCACAGCTCAACACCTGGGCCGGGTTGGCACTGATTGTCGGTGCAGGCCTCTACATCCTGCATCGCGAGCGGGTGAACAACCGCATGGTCAATCGGGGCTGGCCCCCGATACGGCCCAAGCTGTGAAGCGAAACTCCTCTGACATTGCCGCGCCTGATGGGGCCGAAACCCGCGTCAGGGAATTTCGTTAGAAAGGCCACGCGGGATCAGCTTTCTCTTGTCGTAGAAGGGCAGGGCGACAATCTCGCCTGCGTGTTCGCCACCATCGGCAAGGACGACCGTCACCTTGCGGCCGATCCAATTCAGGGCCTCGTCCATGACGACAAAGGCAATGCCGGTCTCGAGATAGGGCGACCAGCCACCAGCCGTCGCACGGCCAACGGTTTTGCCGTTGGCGGCAAGCGCGCTGTTGGCGAGCGGTGCTGCTCCGGCGCAGGTCACACCGAAAAACCGTGATCCCCTGGGCGCGGCGGCGAGCGCCTTCTTGCCGATGAAGTCGGTCGGTTTGTCGAGGCTGACGAATTGGCCCAGACCCGCATCGAACGGCGTCATCGACGGGTCCATGTCGGTGCCGTTGTCCATGATGCCGCCTTCGATCCGGCGGATGCCCATGGACTCCAGGCTGGAATGAATCATGCCGTGTGGCGCGCCCTTTTCCATGATGTAGTGGAACATTGCGGGGCCATCGAGTTCGGTCGTCAGCGGATAAAGTTCAAAGCCCATCTCGTTGGTCCAACCGGTGCGCGAAATCAGGAAGGGCTGGCCCGCGATGCTAGTGCTGTGGACAGAGAAGTACTTGAAGGGTTCGGTTAACGGCTCATCAAGTAGGTCGGCCATGACATCGAGCGAATTGGGGCCCTGAACCTGCAGAACCCATGACCCTGGATCGCGGATCGTGACATCCATGCCCAGCGCGTGGGCCTTGAGCCATGGGATGAACTCGCCATCGGCCAGGACATACCAGTAACGGTCTTCGTCGATCCGCATCAGGACGCCGTCCATCAGGATGCCGCCGGATTCGTCACACGAGATGGCATAGGTCGCGCGGCCGACCCGCAGCTTGGAAATGTCGCGGCAGAACACCTTGTCGAGCAGGGCATAGGCGTCTGGCCCGGAGATTTCATAAGGGTGCTCAGGGACATCGTAGAGGGCCGCCTTGCGCCGCAACGTCCAGTAGTCGGATGTCGGGTCCTCGCTCAGACCCAGAGCATAGAAACGGCGGCTGTAGACGCCGAGCACGGCCTTGTCGGTCAGATAGGCCGGCATCCAGGGCGACATCTCGAAGCGCTTGGCGCTGATGCGCACGATGTCATGGGCACTGGCATAGTTGGCGGCGGGTTTGTCAGACATGGGCGGCGGTCCGGTGTGAAGAGAGACGGTATCCTACAGAAACTGCCTCACAGGCCAAGGACCGCGCCGATGCGATGACGTTGAGTGAAGGATGAACACTTGTCGTTGTTCACGTAGGGTTGCTGCCATGCGATCAACCAAGCTGGTTCCAGTTTTGCTAGCCACCCTGCTGCTGCTCACAAGTTGTGTGCCGCCTGCCAAGGTCGCACCTTATGGTTGCCATCCCGAGACAGGTGACCCGCTGACGTCTGATGGCCGGATCGATACCCAGATGACACGAATCATGCAGACCTGTCGTGAGCGGGCCCATTGCGACGGTAGCGGTGAATTCGCGAGCATGATTGATTTTGTCGTCGTGGACGGAAAGCTGGAAACCGTCCTCTTGTCACTGGAAGAAGCGAGGCAGCGACTGGAATCACAGAGGCAGCAGTAAGAAAACTGTCTGCGCAAGGCCGGAGTGCCCGTGATTTGCCCGGTTGCGGAATGACGAGCAGAAACGACTTGGCCGCTACCGCTTGCGGCAGACGATTTCCACCAGTGCGACCCGGTCCTCGTTGAGGTTGCGCACCATGTTGGCGGCCATCTCCTTGAACACAGGCCCCAGCAGCAGGTGAATGCCCAGGGGCGGAGGGCCGTCGCGTTCGGTTTTGGCGCGCATCGCCTGAAACCACGCACGTCCCTGGGCGGTCGTGTTGCGTTGGCTGATGACCTCGAAACCCGCATCCCAAAGCAGGGGGGCGATGGCGTCGGGGGGTACCAGAAAACTGGTCGCTGGTGTTTCGGCCCAGGGTGCGGGGTAACAGACGTCGCCGCCCTGGCCTTGAAAGATGTCGTAGAGGCCGAATTGCGCGCCTGATTTCAGAACCCTCGCGATCTCGGTGTAAAGGCCCGGCCGTTCCTCGATGTTCATTGCGACGTGCTGGGTAATGGCACCGTCGAAACTTCCATCATCGAACGGCATGGAAAGCGCATTTGCCTGTTGGTAGTTGACCCGATCAGCCAGCCCGACACGTTCCGCGAAGAGCGCCGCGACGTCGCAATATTCCAGGGTCAGGTCGATCCCGGTGACGCTGCAGCCCTGCATCTGGGCCAGGCGTCGCGAGGGGCCGCCCAGGCCGCTGCCGACATCGAGGACGTGGCCATCGGTATCGAACTCGAGCTTATCCAGCAGTTCAGAGGTGGCTGCGTGGCCGCGCACATGGAACTCATCGAAGGGCGCGAGGTCCTCCGGCTTCAGATTTTCGGTATCGCAGCCGTTTCGTGCCAGGGCATCGAGCAGGGTTTCGTCGAGATCGCCCCGTGTGTAGTGGCGGGAAACGTCATCACTCATTGAGCACCTTCACCATCAGGAGACAGGGATTTTCGGAACCCCAGAGCAGGGGCAACTCGGCCGCGGGCAGAAAACCCATCGATTTGTAGAACCGATGTGTCCGACCATAGAACGGGTCACCGACACTGGCGCTGAGCGTTTTGACCGTCAACAAATGCGCGCCCTGGTCACGGGCACGTTCGGCCAGGGCTGTGATCAAAGCCTGACCGACGCCCTGGCGGTGGCTGGCTTGTCTGACGCCGATAACGTGAACATCGAGGGCGGCTTCGGCTCCCCTCTCCAGACTGGCGAACCCGACGACCTCGCCCTCGGTCCGGGCGATCACGGTCGGCAGGCCTGATGCGGCCGCAACGTAGTTCATCAGCGCTTCTTCGATCCCGAACCAATCCGGCAGGTCACGCAGAATCGTCTCGGCGATCTCTGGGTCGCAGCCTTCCGTCCAGGTCAGTTCAAGTACTGTGCTGTTCATGAGGAAACCTTAGGCCAAACGGGTGTCTTTTGTACCGCGGTGCGAATGCTCCGTGTTCCCATCGCGCCCGTTCTGCTCTAAACCGCATCCATGTTCTCGCTGCAGAAAATAGCTGTCTTTGTGATCATCATCGCGGTCATCTGGCTGGGCTTTCGCTTTGTCGGCAACCTCGAGAAACAGCGCAAGGCCCAGGAAAAGCTGGCTCGGCCCAGCTGGCGCGAGCGTTTCCGTCGCAGCCGCAACAAACCCGCCCGTGCAAGCACCAAGGCCAGGCCAAAAGGCCCGGCAAGCGAAGTCGAGGTCGTTCCCTGCAAGGTTTGTGGTGACTATGTCGCAGTTGCCGGCACGGCTGCCTGTGGACGGCCTGACTGCCCTTATCCCCCAGCCGCTTGACCGCGCACCGGCTGGCTCCTAGGTTCCGCTCGAATTCCGGCCTTTTTGCCAGAGCCGGGACCGTTCCAGGAGTCTTACCCCGATGAGCACGGCCACAGGCCGGGGACTGCCGTTCCAAAACCTGATTCTCGAGCTGCAGGCCTATTGGGCCAGGCAGGGCTGTGTCGTGTTGCAGCCCTATGACATGGAAGTCGGCGCCGGCACCTTTCACTGGGCGACGACGTTGCGCAGCCTTGGGCCCGAGCCCTGGAATGTCGCTTATGTCCAGCCTTCACGCCGCCCGACCGATGGCCGCTTCGGCGAGAACCCCAACCGGTTGCAGCATTATTACCAGTTCCAGGTGCTGATGAAGCCGTCGCCCGAGAACTTTCAGGAACTTTATCTCGGAAGTCTCGAGGCAATTGGGATTAATCCCATGGCGCATGACATCCGTTTCGTCGAGGACGACTGGGAAAGCCCGACCCTGGGCGCCTGGGGGCTCGGCTGGGAAGTCTGGTGCGACGGCATGGAAGTCACCCAGTTCACCTACTTCCAGCAGGTCGGCGGCTACGACTGCCGTCCGGTGCCGGGCGAGCTGACCTATGGGCTCGAGCGCCTTGCGATGTACATCCAGGGTGTCGACCATTTCCGCGACATCGTCTGGAACGATACCGGGGTCACCTATGGTGATGTCTACGGCCAGGCCGAACGTGAGTTTTCGGAGTTCAACTTCGACCATGCCGCGACTGATGCCCTTTTCCGCCATTTCGAGGATGCCGAAAGCGCCTGTGCCGATCTGGTCGAAGCCAAGCTTGCCTTGCCTGCCTATGACCAGTGCATCAAGGCCAGCCATACCTTCAACCTGCTCGATGCGCGCGGTGTCATCAGTGTGACCGAACGTGCCGCCTATATCGGCCGTGTCCGGGCGCTGGCCCGGGCCTG